>JAIYDT010000299.1 GCA_027487355.1 Verrucomicrobiaceae bacterium | reverse complement strand
CCGCCTGAACCCACAATGGTTCCTCGTCGGGGAGGTGGCACCTCACTGAAATGTCCGGAAGCTTCCGGGCGCGACGATACCGCACAGGAGAAAAACAAATGGCCAATATCGAAACACTCGTTGAAGAACTCGGCAAGCTCACCGTTCTGGAAGCTGCCGACCTCGTGAAGAAGCTTGAAGAAGTGTGGGGCGTTTCCGCCGCCGCACCAGTCGCCGCAGCCGGCCCAGCCGTCGCCGCCGAAGCAGTCGAAGAGAAGACTGAATTCGACGTCGTCCTGACCGACGGTGGTGCCAACAAGATTGCCGTCATCAAGGCGGTCCGTGAAGTTTCTCCAGGTCTCGGTCTTGCCGATGCCAAGAAGCTTGTCGAAAGCGCTCCTACCAAGGTCCTCGAAGGCGTTGCCAAAGAGGCCGGCGAAGCCGCCAAGAAGAAGCTCGAGGAAGCCGGCGCCAAGGTCGAACTCAAGTAACATTCCATCCGGATTTTCCCTGGGGCGGTTCACGTCGCTCCAGGGTCTTTCCGGACCGGGTTCGACGCGAACTTCCACATCCCATGACGAGGCAGTTCGCGCCGATTCCGATCTCCACTTTTATCGCCTGAATTCACACTTCGCCCGGGACCGCATGCGGCTCGGGCATAACCTGCAAGCAGCACACCACGACACGCCATGGCCGAACGCCTTTACTTCGGAAAATTCGAAGAAGTGATTGAGCCCCCGAACCTTATCGAGGTTCAGAGCCGCTCATACGAAGAGTTCCTCCAAAAGGACGTCGCTCCCAGCGAGCGGTCCGATACCGGCCTTCAAGCGGTGTTTCAGGAGGTTTTCCCGATCAAGAGCTACGATGAGGCCATCGAGCTCGATTTCGTCACGTATGACATCGAGGACCCGAAGATCACGTCCCTTGACGCCCTGCGCACCAGCGAGAGCTTCAGCGCCGCCCTCTACGTCACCTTCAAGCTGAAGGACGAGACCGGCAACAAGAAGGAGCGCGTTTACATGGGCGAACTGCCGATGATGACCCGCCGCGGAACCTTCATCATCAACGGTGCCGAGCGTGTCATCGTTTCCCAGCTTCACCGTTCGCCGGGTATCTGCTTCGAGACCTCGCAGCACCTCAACGGCAAGATGCTCCACTCGTTCCGGATCATCCCGGACCGCGGTTCCTGGCTCGAAGTGCAGTTCGACACGAACGACCTGCTTTACGTTTACCTCGACCGTCGCCGCCGCCGCCGGAAGTTCCTGGCCTCGACGTTCCTGCGCGTCCTTGGTTTCCCGACCGACCGCGACATCGTCACGAATTTCTACAAGACCGAGTCGCTCAAGTTGTCCGAGCAGATGGACGAAACCGAGCTCGGCCACAAGGTGCCGTTCGAGGATATCCTGGACGGCGAGCTCGTCGTCGCGAAGGCCTACGAGCCGCTCACGATCGGCATTGTCCGCCAGCTCATCGCCCTCAGCCACAAGGCTGTGGAGGTGATTGACTCCCGCGAGGATGAAATCCTTCTGAAGTCGCTCCGCAAGGATCCGGCCAAGGACGAGGAGTCGGCCCTCAAGGACATCTATCGCAAGCTCCGCCCGGGTGATCCGCCAACGGCTGCCAACGCCCGCGCGCTTCTCAAGCGTCTGTTCTTCGACGCGAAGAAGTATGACCTGACCCGCGTCGGTCGTTACAAGATCAATCAGAAGCTCGGCATCGACGTCGATTCCGACCAGCGCATCATGGTTCCGCAGGACTTCCTCGCGGCCGTCCGCTATCTGCTCAAGCTCAAGAAGGGCGAAGGCGTTGTCGATGACATCGACCACCTTGGTTCCCGCCGCGTGCGGGCCGTGGGTGAGCTTCTTGCCAACCAGTGCCGCGTGGGCCTCGCCCGCACCGAGCGTCTGGTCAAGGAGCGCATGACCCTGTTCGACGTGAACATCGAGGGCATGACCCCGCAGAAGCTGATCAACCCGAAGGCGCTCTCCGCCGTCGTGCGTGACTTCTTCGGACGCAGCCAGCTTTCCCAGTTCATGGACCAGACCAACCCGCTCGCGGAGCTGACGCACAAGCGTCGTCTGTCCGCGCTAGGACCAGGTGGTCTGAACCGTGACCGTGCCGGCTTCGAAGTGCGTGACGTTCATCCGTCCCACTACGGCCGCATCTGTCCGATCGAAACCCCGGAAGGTCCGAACATTGGTCTCATCAACTCGATGTGCACCTACGCCCGGATCAACGAATTCGGTTTCATCGAAACCCCCTATCGCCGCGTCAAGGCCGGCAAGGTCAGCAACGAGATCGAGTATCTCACCGCCGACCAGGAGGAGAACTACCACATCGCCCAGGCGAACAACCCGATCGACAAGACCGGCAAGTTCCTCAACGACAAGGTGACCGCCCGCGAACGCGGTGGCGAGTTCATCGAAGTCGGACCGAACGATGTGAACTACATGGACGTTTCGCCGAAGCAGCTCGTTTCCGTGGCTGCCGGCATGATCCCGTTCCTTGAGCACGACGACGCCAACCGTGCGCTCATGGGTTCGAACATGCAGCGCCAGGGTGTGCCGCTTCTCGTTTCCGAGTCGCCGCTCGTCGGCACCGGTCTCGAAGCGAAGGCCGCCCGCGATTCGCGTGCTGTCGTTGTCGCCGAAATGGACGGCATCATCGCCGCCGCCACGGCGGAAATGATCGTCACCACTCCCGATGGCAAGCTGCCCGTTTCCGACGAGAAGTTCCTCTCGGAACCGGAGTCGGTGAAGACCAACGTGGAGAAGGGCATCATGGCCTATCCGCTGCGGAAGTTCATGCGCTCCAACGCCGGCACCTGCATCAACCAGAAGCCGATCGTCAAGAAGGGCAGGAAGATCAAGAAGGGCGACGTGCTCGCCGACGGACCGAACACCGAAGACGGCGAACTCGCCCTCGGTCGCAACGTCCTCGTGGCCTTCATGCCTTGGAACGGCTACAACTTCGAGGATGCCATCGTCATCTCCGAGCGCGTGGTCAAGGAAGACATCTACACCTCGATCCACATCGCGGAGTTCGACGTCGCCGCCCGCGACACCAAGCTCGGACCGGAAGAAATCACGCGTGACATTCCGAACGTCGGTGAGGACGCCCTGCGAAACCTCGACCACGACGGCATCATCCGCATCGGTGCCGAGGTGAAGCCCGGCGACATCCTGATCGGCAAGATCACGCCGAAGTCGGAAACCGAGCTCGCCCCTGAAGAGCGCCTCCTGCGCGCCATCTTCGGTGAAAAGGCCGCCGATGTGAAGGACACCTCGCTGCGCGTGCCATCCGGCTGCGTCGGCATCGTCCAGGACGTCCGAGTTTCCTCCCACGGTCTCGCCAAGAAGCGCGCTGAAAAGGTCGACCCGGTCGAACTCAAGAAGCAGCTCAAGAAGATCAACGACGAGCACAAGAAGAAGGCCGACCAGTTGACCGACCAGTTGACCGAAAAGCTCTCCGACATCCTGCTTGGCGAAAAGATCCCGCTCGACGTGGTCAACGCCCAGACCGGTGAGATCATTATCCCGGCCAACCGCAAGATCACCAAGACGCTGCTCCGCAAGCTCGCCTCGGTCCACGACCACATCGAAATCGATCCTTCCCCGATCCGTAACAAGATCCTGGAAATCATCGGTTCCTTCGAAGGCCGCTTCGCCGAACTCGACAACGAGCGCGAGCGCAAGCTCGACCAGCTGGAGTCCGGTGATGAAGTCGATCCCGGCGTCATCAAGGAAGTGAAGGTCTTCATCGCCGCCAAGCGCAAGCTTTCGGTCGGGGACAAGATGGCCGGTCGCCACGGAAACAAGGGCGTCGTCGCCACCATCGTTCCCGAGGAGGACATGCCTTACCTTTCCGACGGAACTCCGGTCGACATCTGCCTCAACCCGCTCGGCGTGCCATCGCGTATGAACGTCGGACAGGTGCTTGAAACCCACCTCGGCGTCGCTGCCAAGGCCCTCGGATTCAAGGTCGCCACTCCGATTTTCGACGGCATCAAGGAGGCCATCATCTGGGACTTCATGTCGAAGGCCAAGAAGGTCGACGGCGTCAAGTTCGTCGGTGACAACGGCGAGCTTCGCGAGCGCAAGCCCGGCGAGCCCGAAGGTCGTGGATTCACCTGGATCGGTGACGGCAAGGACGGCACCACTGGCGGTAAGTCGACCCTCTATGATGGTCGCACCGGCGAGGCCTATCACAACCCGGTCGTGGTCGGCATGATCTACATGCTCAAGCTCGGCCACTTGGTCGCCGACAAGATCCACGCCCGTGCCGTTGGTCCCTACTCCCTCGTCACCCAGCAGCCGCTTGGTGGTAAGGCCCAGTACGGTGGCCAGCGCTTCGGGGAAATGGAAGTCTGGGCGCTCGAAGCCTACGGCGCCGCCTACACCCTTCAGGAACTGCTCACCGTCAAGTCCGACGACGTGCAGGGCCGCACCCGGATCTATGAAGCGATCGTCAAGGGCGACAACAACCTCGAGGCGGGAACGCCCGAGTCGTTCAACGTTCTGATCAAGGAAATGCAGTCGCTCGGACTCGATGTCCGTCCCGGCCGCAAGGGATCGACCCACGGCTCCGGCATCACCGGAAGTGTGGACGATTTCTCACTGGATGACCTGACCCTGTAATTGAGACGCGAACCCCCAACTGAACAGCCAACCACCTATCACACATGAGTGTTGACACCAATCTTCGCGAACTCTTTGGCGTGGACGAGCGCCCCGAGGCCTTCGACCAAGTTTCCATCACCGTGGCGTCTCCGGACATCATTCGGTCGTGGTCCAAGGGAGAAGTCAAAAACCCGGAAACGATCAATTACCGGACCTTCAAGCCCGAAAAGGGCGGTCTCTTCTGCGAGCGGATCTTCGGACCGACCCGCGACTGGGAGTGCGCCTGCGGCAAATACAAGCGGATCAAGCACAAGGGCGTCGTCTGCGATCGCTGCGGCGTCGAGGTGACCCTGTCCCGCGTCCGTCGCGAGCGCATGGGCCACATCGAGCTGGCTGTGCCGGTTTCCCACATCTGGTTCTACAAGTGCATGCCTTCCCGCATCGGCCTCGTGCTCGACATGAGCGCCCGCCAACTGGAGCGCGTGATTTACTATGAGGACTACATCGTCACCGAGCCGGGCAATACCCCGCTCGAGCGTGGCCAGCTCCTTACCGAAACCGAACTCCGTGAAGCGGAAGACGCCTACGGCGAAGAAACCTTCCGCGCCGGCATGGGTGCCGAAGCGGTGATGGACCTGCTCAAGCAGATCGACCTCGCCGACCTCGCCATCAAGCTCGAACAGGAGCTTGAGACCACCCGCTCGAAGCAGAACAAGAAGAAGCTTTCGAAGCGTCTCAAGATCACCCAGGGATTCGCCGGCTCCAAGTCGCGCCCGGAATGGATGATCCAGACCGTGCTTCCCGTGATCCCGCCGGATCTTCGTCCGCTGGTGCCACTCGAGGGCGGCCGTTTCGCCACTTCCGACCTCAACGACCTCTATCGTCGCGTCATCAACCGCAACAACCGTCTGAAGAACCTTCTTCAGCTCAAGACTCCTGAAGTCATCATCCGAAACGAAAAGCGGATGCTCCAGGAAGCGGTTGACGCGCTCTTCGACAACGGTCGTCACGGTCGCGCCGTCACGGGTGCCGGCAACCGTCCGCTCAAGTCCCTCAGCGACATGCTCAAGGGCAAGGGTGGCCGTTTCCGCCAGAACCTTCTCGGCAAGCGCGTCGACTACTCCGGTCGTTCCGTCATCGTCATCGGACCCGACCTCAAGCTCAACCAGTGCGGTCTTCCCAAGAAGATGGCGCTCACCTTGTTCGAGCCCTTCATCATCCGCCGCCTCAAGGAACTTGGCTACTGCCACACCGTGCGCTCGGCCAAGAAGATGATCGACCGCAAGACGCCGGAAGTCTGGGACATCCTCGCCGAAGTGACCAAGGGCCACCCGGTGATGCTGAACCGCGCGCCGACGCTCCACCGTCTCTCGATCCAGGCCTTCGAACCGAAGCTCATCGAAGGCGAGGCCATCCGCGTTCACCCGCTCGTCTGTACCGCCTACAACGCGGACTTCGACGGTGACCAGATGGCCGTGCACGTGCCGCTCTCGGTGGAAGCCCAGATGGAAGCGCGCCAGCTGATGCTTGCGCCGAACAACATCTTCTCGCCCGCCTCCGGACGTCCGATCACCGTTCCTTCGCAGGACATCATTCTCGGTTCCTACTACCTCAGCTGGGCTCCGGTCCGGACCCAGAAGGATCGCGAAAAGCAGGAGCACCTGCCACTGTTCGAGAACTCCTCGGAAGTCGAGTTCGCCATCGCGGCACGCGGGGTCAAGTACCACCAGTGGATCCGCATCCGCAACCCCGACTTCGGCAAGGACACCGTCTACGGCGACAAGGAATCCAAGATTCTCGAAACCACTCCGGGCCGCGTTCGTTTCAACGAAATCTGGCCCGAAGGCCTCGGCTTCTTCAACAAGAACGTCACCAAGAAGGCGATCGGCGACATCATCTGGCGCTGCTATCAGGTCTCCGGAAAGAAGAAGACCGTCGAAACCCTCGACGAGCTCAAGAGCCTCGGCTTCAAGGAAGCTTCCCGTTCCGGCGCTTCGATCGGAATCGTGGACATGGTCATCCCGGAAGAAAAGCCGGAGATCATCGCCAAGGCCTACGAGGAAGTCGACAAGGTGACCAAGCAGTATCGCAACGGTATCATCACCGACGGCGAGCGCTACCAGAAGGTCGTCGACATCTGGACCCAGGCCACCGACTCCATCGCCAACAAGCTTTACAGCAAGTTGGAGCACAACGATGGCAAGGGCCTGAGCCCGCTGTTCATGATGGTCGACTCCGGTGCCCGTGGTAACAAGTCGCAGATCAAGCAGCTCGGCGGCATGCGCGGACTGATGGCCAAGCCCTCCGGCGAAATCATCGAACGTCCGATCATTTCGAACTTCCGCGAAGGTCTGTCGGTGCTCGAGTACTTCATCTCGACCCACGGTGCCCGTAAGGGACTTTCCGACACCGCTCTCAAGACCGCTGACTCGGGTTACATGACCCGCAAGCTGGTGGACGTGGCGCAGGACGTGATCGTCACCAAGATCGACTGCGGCACTGCCAACGGCATTGTCGTCCGTGCGATCTTCGACGGAGATGAAGAGTCTGCCTCGCTTTCGACCCGCATCTACGGCCGCGTGTCGTGTGAACAGGTCAAGGACCCGATCACCGGAGAGATCCTCGTCAAGGTCGACGATGAGATCACCGAGAAGCAGGCCCACGCGATCGAGCGCATTGGCTACGAGCAGCTCAAGATCCGCTCCGTCCTCACCTGTGAGTCCGAGCGCGGTTGCTGTGCCCTTTGCTACGGCTTGAACCTCGCCACCGGCAAGACGGTGAAGATCGGTGAAGCGGTCGGCATCATCGCCGCCCAGTCGATCGGCGAGCCCGGCACGCAGCTCACCATGCGTACCTTCCACGTCGGTGGTGTGGCCGCAGCGACCTTCAAGCAGCCGATCATCAAGGCGAAGAACAGCGGTCACGTGGTTTACAAGGACCTCCGCACCGTCCAGTCCGCCGATGGCAACTGGGTCGTTCTCAACAAGAACGGTTCGCTCTCCGTCCGCGACAAGGAAGGCCTCGAACTCGAGTCCCACAACATCGTCATTGGTTCGGTCATCACCATCAAGGATGGCGACGACGTCAAGAAAGCCGACACCATCGCCACCTGGGATCCATACAACGTGCCGATCCTTTCGGAAAAGGGTGGTCGTGTGGAGTTCCGGGACATGATCTCGGGCATCACCGTCCAGTCGGAGACCGACAAGGAAACCGGCAAGAAGGGCATGATGGTCACGGACCACAAGGAGGACCTTCACCCGCAGGTGGTCGTGTTCGACGAGAAGACCAAGGAAGTGAAAGCCTCCTACTCGATTCCCGTCGGTGCCCACCTTTCCGTCAAGGAAGGCGACATCATCACGGGCGGCACGCTCATCGCCAAGACGCCCCGCAAGGTGGCCCGCACGAAGGACATCACCGGTGGTCTTCCGCGAGTTGCCGAGCTCTTCGAAGCCCGCAAGCCCAAGGATTCGTGTGTCATCGCGAAGATCGAAGGTGAGGTTTCCTTCGGTGGAAACGTCCGCGGCAAGAAGAAGATCATCGTCACCGAGACCGACACCGGCGAACAGGTCGAGCACTTGGTCCCGATGGGCAAGCACGTCATCGTGACCGAAGGCGACCGCGTCCAGCGCGGCGACCAGATCACGGAAGGCCCGGTTTCTCCGGAAGACCTTCTCGAGGCTTGCGGTGCTCAGGAACTCCAGGAGCACCTGGTCAACGAAGTGCAGTCCGTTTACCGCGTCCAGGGCGTGGAAATCAACGACAAGCACATCGAGATCATCATCCGCCAGATGCTTCGCAAGGTGAAGATCACCGACCCGGGCGATGCCGACCAGCTCCTTTGGGGCGACCAGATTGACCGCACGAACTTCAAGAAGATCAATGCGGCGATCGTGGCCAACGGTGGCAAGCCGGCGGAAGCCGAACCGGTGCTGCTCGGCATCACCAAGGCTTCGCTCGAAACCGACTCGTTCATCTCCGCGGCGTCCTTCCAGGACACCACCCGCGTGCTGACCGAAGCGGCCACCCTCGGCAAGGTCGACTACCTGACGGGCTTCAAGGAAAACGTCATCATGGGTCACCTCATCCCCGCCGGATCCGGATTCGACTGCCATCGCGAGGTGGAACTCGAGTTCACCGTCGAGGAGCCGGAGCCGATCTTCGTCGAACCGGAAACGATCGACGACGAAGGCGCCCTCACCGCCTGATCCGTTTCAGATTCACGAAAGCCCGGCTGCCGAAAGGTGGCCGGGCTTTTTTGATGT
>JAIYDT010000392.1 GCA_027487355.1 Verrucomicrobiaceae bacterium | reverse complement strand
GCCCCACGACTTGAGAAGTTGGTGCTGGAGCGTTGAGCGAAGATACCGGATTTCCATTCAGGGCGAATTCCAGATAGTTGGAGAGTCCGTCAAAATCGGCGTCCGATAGCGGCGGCGTATCTGAAGGCAGATTGTAGGACTGGAGCCAGCTTTGAAAGAGGGTCGGGGTGGTCGCCGAAGCGGTCGTGGTGAATGCCGAAGGGGCCGTTGGATTGGTTGCGCGCACCCGATAGAAGAACGTCGCTCCAGGGGAGGCGGTGAAATCGTTGGCATAACTCGTGGTTTCCGCCGGAAGGGTCGCGAGCGGATCCCATGCCACTCCGTCGGAACTGCGTTCAATTTGGAACGAGGTTTCATCCCAGGACTGGTCGCTCCAGGTCAAGGTGATCCGCGTGGGAGAAATGGCGGTGGCAACGAGGTCCAGCGGCCGCTTTGGCGCGCCGTCAAATCCGGTGAAAAGCGTGAACGCCCGACCGTTGGCCGAAGTGCGAAACGGCAGGGTGGTGTCTGCGAGGATGCTGGTCGTCGCCCCGCGTCGCTCGGAGACCCACTGGGAGTATTGCGTGCCCTCGAAATTGGTTTCCCCCATGCAGGCGATGCTCACGGAGGCGTCGTCCACGGTGAATGCCGGCGTGGATTTAGCCTCGGTCGTGGAGAAAATGTGGGCGCCTAACAGCTCGGTGAAGCCCCCGGCACGGGTCTCGATCTTGACCTGCCCGCGCTCGGTCTTGTAGCCGAGAATCCAGAGTGTCGCCCCGGCGTTGATCACATTGGTCGAGGCGCCGTTCTCGGTGTTGAGCTGCCTGGCCCAGGCGCGCAAGCGGGGGTTTTGGAGGTCCACCTTGTCGGTGACCACATCTTCAATGAACAACTTCCCCGGGCTCGTGCTGATGATGCCGGCCGTCTCCACGCTGCTGATGATGAGCGTGCGGGCGGACTGATGGAGGATCTTCGGATAGCCGGAGCGCTCGACCACCACCGCCGGAGCGGTTCCGTCGCCGAGAACAATCCGTCCCGCGCCGCCCACATTCGCGTGCGTTCCGGTCAGCCGTCGCACGTTGCCGCGGAGGATGACGTCACCTTGAAGAATGAAATAGCCGCTGGGAGGGACATAGACCGTCGGCTTGCCGGAATCGATCGCGGCTTGGAACGCCGCAGTGTCGTCCGTGGAGCCATTGCCAACCGCGCCGAAGTCAAGGACGTTCGCCCAATCCGCAGTCGGATCGAGCGGGACCGCCGGAGGGTCTTCGATGGGAAGCTGGAGCGAGCGTGCGGGAGACGGGAAGAGACTGAGGATGGAGCGCGATTGATACTCGTCGAGGGTCGAGCCATTCACATTGGCGTTGCCCGCCAGCGTGGGCCGGGTGAGGACCCGCGCATAGCCGGTGGAGATGATGTTGTGTCCGTAAAAGAACGCCGACGTGGTGATGGCGTTCAGATTTTCAGCTCCCGGCAGGCCGATGAGCACCGCATCCAGCAGGGTGCAGGCTCCGCCGGTGTCGAGTCCGCCGAAGGGGTTGGTGCCCGCGATGACCGCCGGAACAGCGTTGACGCTCTTGAGTCCGCGGATCGAAAAAACCTGGCCGGAGTTGTTGATTCCCGCGACGTTCTGGCCGCGCACCGTCACCCGCTCGAGGACGATCCCGTTGATCGCATCTCCGGTGCGGATGCCGTGGTCGAAGCCCTCCACTTCGAGATCCTCCACGAGAAGCGGTCCGATTTCCGCAGTGAAATGAAGATCCAGACCGGAGACCCCCTGCCCGTCCCCGCTCACGATCCTCACCATCCGCATGCCGCCGAAATTGTTCGCGTTGAGCTGGATCCCGCTCGCGCCCGGATTTCCGGTGCCCGTGTGCACGGTCAGGTTGCAGATCATGATCCCGAAGCGCTGGGCCGGGGCCGGACCGGTGAAGATCAAGGCACGCCGGGCGGCGGGATTCTGGAAGAGCGCGGCGTTGTTGGGTAGCCGGAGGATCGCGCCGGACCGGCTCTGGCCTTGGAGGATGGTGTGTTTGTAGTCGGTCCAGCCCGGAATGCCCGCCGGCCAGGAAAGGGTGTCGCTGATGTCGTAGGTGCCGTTTGGCAGATAAATGATGCGTCGCCCGTTGGGAAAGGCAGACAGAGCGGCCTGGATCGCGGCGGTGTCGTCCAGCCCATCATCGGGAATGGCGTTGTAGGGCGGCAGGGTCACGTTCACGATTTCCGCACCAGACGGAAACACGATGTTCTCCTCGGCGGCGGGTGTTCCGATCACGACGCGCACTTCGCCAGCCACCGAGTAGTCCAGGCGGGCTCCAGGCGGGCCATCGAGAAGCACGAAGGTCCCGCTCCGGGCCCCGGAATGCGTCACGACGGTGTAGGTTCCCGATGGAGTGCTGCCGGGCGCGGTTTTCAACCAGAGACCCGTATGTCCGGAGATGTCAAGGGATCCCGTGATCGCCAAACGATCTGCCGTGCCGGGGTTTCCGAGATCGATTTCGAGCACCGCGTGGTCGCCGAGCGCCACCGTGGAATTCACGGTCAAGGTGCCCACGCCATCAGCCGAGGCCGGATCGCCAGGAGCCAACGAGCTGCCGAGTGAGGAACCGGCGGACAGCGCCGAGTGGAGCGTTCCTGTGCCGCCGAAGCGGCCGCCATTGACCGTCCAGGTCCCTGCGGCGTCGGAAATCCCGTTGAGCAATAGTGTCCCGCTCGTCACGAAGCGCCCGCTGTTGGCACCTTGGATCCGGCCGGCGGGGTTGATTCGCACCAGCCCGGATCCGTCCTTGTAGAACGCGTAGCCGTTGAGTGGAGAAATCGTGCCATTGACCTCGATCGTCCCCGCGCCGCGCAGGATGACGCTTTTCACCCAATCCGTGGACGAGCCGTTGAGGGTGAGCGTGCCCCCGGCTCCTTGGATGAGCTTGATATCATTTCCCCACTCGAAGGTCCCGTAATTCGCATCCAGCGTGTTGTTTCCCGAGCTCTCGATCTCGGAGTTCGGCCCGCCACCCGCCACGCCCACACGACCGTTGAAAACCCGGAACCCGCCCTGCATGACGAAGCGTTCGTGGGCGATCCCGTTTCCACCCAGGTCGATCTGTTTGTTGGGGGCAGCCGCTGGAAAGGTCGGCACCTGCGAGAAAGTCGGCACGAGGTCGTTATCCCAGTTCGCTGTGGTGAAATAGAGCCCGTCACCCGAGCCGCCATCCCAAACACCAGCCGCATGGACGCAGTCTGCCGCAACGGCGGCGCAGAGAAGGGCGATGATTTTCATGATCGAATGGCGTACTAGCAGGGTGGAGATTTCAGATCACGGTAATTCTTGGAATGCGCGAGGACTCCATGGAACCAGACTCTTTTGAACCACTGCTTCGTGAATGACGGCTTTCAGTATCTCGAGTTCAAGGTAGCCGTTTGGGGAGCGAGCACGATTCCGGATTACTCCGGGCGGAGCCGCTTGGACTGCGGCAGGTTCCTGCAGCTTTCTGCCAGCCAGCCTGCTGGCGGGGAGGCCGAGGGAGATTCTTCCGCTCACTCGGCTGCGCCAGTTCGGGTGTCGTTTGTTGAACTGGAGCCCTCAGAGCGACCAACGGCAGCAAGCTGCCTGGGGGAAAGCGGCAGGAGCCTGCCGCAGTTCAAGGTGCCAGGCACAAGGGACTCCTCCTTGAAGGCTGTTAGAAAGAGGCCGCCCTTGCTCCTTCACATTCTCACGTGAGGCCAGGGTCAGTCGGGACATGAAAAAACGCCGTTCCGGGGAGTCCGGAACGGCGTCTGAAAGAGGGAGATTCCCGAACGGTTCAGGCCTTGGGCTCGGCTTTGACGTCGCGGAGGGCCTTCTTCACGGACTTTTCAAAATCGGCATCGGCCGGGCTGCCGCTGAAGATCAGCTTGCCAGTGGCATCGAAGACGCAGGCGTGTGGGATGCCGCCGGTGTTGCCGGGAGCGGATCCGCCGGACATCACCGGATACTCGACCTTGGCGGTCTTGAGGACCTTGAGGATGGCCTCCTTGGAGCTGTTCTGGCGCTCGAGTCCGACGACCACGAGGCCCTTCTTTTCGCCGGACTTCGCCATCTTTGCCAATTCCGGGAGGCTGGCGATGCAGGGACCGCAGTTGACGCCCCATTCTTCGACGACGACGACCTTGCCGGTGAGGGCGGCCTTGTCGAAGGGCACGTCGTTCACGACTTCCGTGAACTGGACGTCGGCGAGGGTGGCGTTCGGGAGTTCAGGCTTGGCTTCCTTGTCCTTCGCGATGGAGAGGGAAGGAAGGGCGACGCATCCGAGGAGGAAGAGTAGTTTTTTCATGTCGTTAACGATTTAACGCCTGAGCCAATCGGATTTTCCGGGGGATGGCGAGCGGGAAATTTGCAGGGGCTCAGATCGGTTGCTTGTCGAGCTGGAAGGCATCGTGCACGGCGCGGGCGGCGTCCTCGATCCGGGTCTCATCGACGGTCACCGCGATCTTGATTTCCGAGGTGGAGATCATGCCGATGTTGATGCCGACCTCGCCGAGGGCCTTGAACATGGTGGCGGCGACTCCGGAGTGGGAGCGCATGCCGATGCCGACGGCGGAGAGTTTGGCAATGCCGACGTCGGTCTCGATCCTGGCGTTCGAGGAAAGCTCGGTGATGACCGGCTTGAGGGCGGCCTGGGCCTTGGCGAGGTCGGACGAGTGCATCGTGAACGAGTGGCGGGCGAAGCCGTCGTGCGCGATGTTCGAGACGATCATGTCGAGGTTGATCTCGGCATCACCGAGCGCGCCGAGGATGCGGCCGGACATGCCGGGAGCATCCGGGATGCCGGTGATGGTGACGCGGGCCTGGGAGCGTTCGATGGAAACTCCGCGGATGACGACGTTTTCCATGCTGGTGTGTTCTTCTAGCACAAGGGTGCCGGGGTTATCGTTGAGGGAGGAGCGGACTTCGAAGATGACGCCGAATTTCTTGGCGAACTCGACCGAGCGGGACTGCATGACCTTCGAGCCGGAGGAGGCCATTTCGAGCATCTCGTCGTAGGAGATTTCAGGCAGCTTGCGGGCGTTTTTCACAATGCGGGGGTCGCAGGTGTAAACGCCATCGACGTCGGTGAGGATCTGGCAGACATCGGCCTTCAGCGCGGCGGCGACGGCGATGGCGGTGAGGTCGGAGCCACCGCGGCCGAGGGTATGGATCATGCCATCCGGGGTGATGCCCTGAAAGCCGGCGACGACGAGGGTTTTTCCCTGATCGAGGTAGGCCTGCATCATCGAGGGATCAATGTTCAGGATGCGGCCGCGGGTGTGGGAGCCAGTGGTGAGGATGCCCGCCTGGCGGCCGGTGATCGAGACGGCATCGACGCCCATTTCCTGGAGGGCCAGGGCGACGAGGGCGATCGACTGCTGCTCGCCGGTGGAAACGAGGACGTCGAGCTCGCGTTCGGTCGGGTTCTCGGAAATCTCGCGGGCCATCTTGAGGAGTCCATCGGTGACGCCGGACATGGCGGAAACGACGGCAATGACCTGATTTCCCTCATCGCGGGTGCGTTTGATGCGGGCCGCGACGTTGCGGATCCGGTCGAGCGTTCCGACGGAGGTTCCGCCGTATTTTTGGACGATGATGGCCATGCGGGAAAGGGGCGGGAATCTGAAGTTCCAAGTTCCAATTGCCAAGTTCCAATGGGGAAAAGTTCCAAGTTCCAAGTTCCAAGTTCCAAGTTCCAAGGGCCAAGGGAGAAGGAGGCGTTGTGGAAGCCTCAGAGGGCCCGTCTTCTTTGGAACTTGGCAATTGGAACTTGGAACTTCAGGCCTCTGTCGGCTTGAGCAGATAGCCGGCGACCCAGCCTTCCTGGTTCGCTGCATTGCGGCACCAGTGCCAGCCGTGGATCTGCTTGAGGGATTCCAGACGGTCGCCGCGCTTGATCGTGAGCACGGTGGGGTCAAAGGCGCTCATCACCGAGAAACGGCCCTCGCCCAGAGGCTCGAGGATTTCCTCCGGGAGGTAGCCGTTGCGGCCATCCTTGTCGACGGCCCAAACCCAGCCGGGCCAGGCGTGGTCGGTCGGGCCGACGTTGACTTCGTCGCCCGGCTCCAGGTGGAGCGGATCGGGATCCTTTTCCTCGTAATCGGCGTTGGCGGTGAATTGCGGCATGGCGGTGGGGACTATGGTGGCTGGCGGCGGGGTTGACACGGTTTTTTAACCGGCAGCGCCGACGAGACCGGGTCGGACCTTTTCCCAGAACTTGAAGAAGCCTCCAGTGGCGTGGGCGCGCGACCCGACGTCCACCTGCCGGTCCAGCAGGGTGAGTT
>JAIYDT010000335.1 GCA_027487355.1 Verrucomicrobiaceae bacterium | reverse complement strand
TTTGGAGCGCCGTTCGGGGTTTGGGATGCCGGACGTTTCGATGCGGTGGTGGCGATTCGTGGAGTCTGGTGGGCGGGCAGAAAGCTCCGCTTGCCGGCCGGCTGTGGGGTGATCGAGGCCAGCCGGCTGGTCAATGAGTGGCGCGAACTCCGCCTCAAGCGCGAGGCGGTGAAGCGGGTGATTTCCTGATCCGTGGGGTCGCTTCCAGAAGGGATCGTGTGGCTATCTCCTGCAGGACCAGTCCTCAGGAAGGTCACGTCAGATCTGACCAGATCTTCGGAACCGAAATCTTCGGTCCGACAGCTACCTGAAGAAGATACCCGGGCATAAAAACCGGGTTCTCAGCGGACGACCCGCTCAGATTTCAGGGGAAACCTGGTCCTTGTGCTTGGAGCGGACCTTGAGGTTCACCAGTTCCACAAGCAGCGAGAAGGCCATCGAGAAGTAGATATAGCCCTTGGGAATGTGGAAATGGAGTGCCTCCGCCATGAGCGCGGTGCCGATCAGGATCAGGAAGGAAAGCGCGAGCACCTTCACCGAGGGGTGCTTCGACACGAAGTCGCTGATGAATCCGGACGCCAGCATCATGACGCCGATGGAGATCACAACCGCCACCATCATCAACGACACGCGGCTCGGGTCATTGACCATGCCGACGGCAGTGATGACCGAGTCGAGCGAGAAGATGATGTCGATCATCGCGATCTGGACCAGGACCGCGCCAAAGCTGGCGACCGCGCGGCCGCCGTGTGAGGCTTCCTCCTCGCCTTCAAGCTTGTGGTGGATTTCCTTCGTCGATTTCCAGATCAGGAAGAAACCACCACCGAGGAGGATGAGGTCCTTCCAGGAGAATCCGAGCTGTCCGCCATGCTCTGCAGCCTTGGGCATCATGTCCCAGAGGGTTGGATGAACGGCGAGATGGAAGAGCGGCTCCTTCAGGCTCATGATCCAACTGATCGAAAGCAGCAGCATCATGCGCGCTCCCATCGCGAGGGTCAGGCCAATCAAGCGGCCCTTCTTGCGCTGCTCGACGGGCAGGCGATCGACCAGGATCGAGATGAAGACGATGTTGTCGATGCCGAGGACGATCTCAAGCAAGGTCAGCGTGAGCAGCGCGGCCCAGGCGTTCGGATCGTTGAACCAGCCGAATTCGAGAATGGTTGCAATCATGACTTGGAGGCGAACTGGAGCGCGCGTTGTTTCATCTGGGTGGCCATCAGGTTGAGCGCGTTCGCACGCGTCGGGGCAAGATGTTCCTTGAGGCCGGTCTGGTCGATGAAGGAAAGGTCGGCGGTGAGGACGGAATCCGGGGTCTCGTCATCGAGCACGGTGACGAACAGCGCGATCATGCCCTTGGTGATCACCGAATCCGAGTCTGCCACATAGCGGACCTTTCCATCGACGAACGAGGCATCCAGCCAGACCTGCGACTGGCAGCCCTTGATCAGGTGATCGGCGTCCTTCGAGGAATCGGGCATGGGCGCGAGCTTCTTGCCGAGGCCGATCACGTATTCATATCGCTCGGTCCAATCCTGGAACAGCGAGAGGTCATCAAGGAGTTGTTGCTGCTTTTCGGCGATGCTCATGCGCGGGCTTGGTGAAGCAGGAAAAGGCAGGAAGAGGAAATTCTAAATTCCATGCACTGAATTCGAAACGAAAGATCGAGGTCTGCCCACCGATTTTCCCAAGGTCATGAGATTGCGTCGGTGGTCGGGCTTCTGGAGGTTCTTCACGTCGCCGGAACCCAGCGCTGGAGTCGACGACCCAGGATGTAGGCGAGCCCGGGCAGCACGAGGGTGAGTGCGGGCACGGGTTGTTGGGAAATCTTTCCTCCAGGATCGACCTGGGCGAGCAGCGAGAGAGCCAGAGGAAATGAGGCGCAGCATTCCACCAGAGGAATCGCCGCGAGCAGGGAGGCAACCATCACCGGGATCGGCTGCTTTCTCAAAAGGACTGCGACCAGGGTGGCCAGAAGAGGCAGTGAGCCTAGCAAGGTCGGGTAAGGATACAAGCGCGCCCACCAGGCTCCCATGCAGAGCAGCGGCAGGAAGAGCAGACCCTTCGCAAGCAGGCGTGGACCAGCCGGAGGATTTGGCATGCTTTCATAGCGGGCATTGAGCGACAGGCCGACGATCCAGAAGAAAAGCCCGGCGGCATGCAGTGCCAACACGCCGATGTATTCATGTTGCTCCCAGAATCCCTGCGTGGCGGCCACCGTTCCTGCAAGACGCATGCTGTAAACCTTTCCGGTGACGGCAACTTGTTGATCGACCGCCAAAAAGCCCATCACGATGAGCAGGGCGCGACACAGTCCCATCGGAATCACCGACCAGGCCGTCTTCTTGTGACAGACCGTGTAGAGGACCACACAGCCAGCGATGGCCGCGGCCGTGATGCTGCATCGCACATTGATGAAATAGGCAATGATGACGGACAGCCCCAGGAAGCGGATGGCACGAAGTTGATAGGAAAGCGGCGAGAACAACCCACGCGGCAAGGCGCGCTCAGGCCGCTTCTCGGCATCCCACTCGCGGTCATGCCAGTCGTTCAGGAAATTTCCACCGAGATAGAGCAGCACGCCACAGAGGGCGAGCACCGCGCCCTTGATGAAAAGCGCTCGATCCCCGTCCCAGCTTCCCTGCCACGCACCCAGCGCAACACCAAACCAAACGTTGCTGATCACGCTAGGGATGTTAGGTAGACGCGCGGTCGCGAGGAGTGCGCGGAATTTTCCGGTGTCGTTCATGCGTTCGCTTCTACCCAGCGGTACTCCGCCGCGATTTGTTCCACCACCGGACGCTGCATGGTCTCCGGCAACACACCCCAGGTGTAGGTCTCGATCTCGTAATGCGTGCAAGTCTCCGGATGATCACTCCGCCAAGCCAGCACATCGATGACCTGCTGTCGCGTCGAACCCAAAGGCGCGGCGGGCTGCGCATCGAGCGGGATGTGGAAATGGACTCTCCATTCTTCGGCCGGTTCATGGGCGGCGAGGGCGTCGGGCAGGTCGAGGAAGCGCTTCAGGCTTCCATCTTCCGATCGGGCGATGACCTGGTGGAAATACACCGGCTCCTGGAAGCGCCCGATGGCCTTGACTGCCTCAGCGTTTCGCGGATCAAGCGAGATCGCGGAGGAAAGATGGATCTTCGAAATCCTCAACCCTGCCGCGACCAACGCATCGAGCGAAGTACGGGCATCCTCGTACTGAAGCGCGAAATGGCAGGCATCGTAGTTGATGCCGAGCCGTCTGAGCAGTCGGTCCGGATCCGGGGAGAGCGCTTTCATCCGCTCGAAAAAGGCGATCGTTTCCGCCGTGTTCTCGAAGTGCCCGAGCGGCTCCGGTTCCAGCCCGAGATGGAAATCGCGGCCGGTGGTTGCTGAGAGCTCGTCGAGAAACACGGCCAGCGTTTCAAGGTTGGCGAAGATCGCTGACTCATCCGCGCCGAAGGTCTTGTGCGAGCCGGGCAGGGTCGAGACCGAGCCGTCCACGCCCTCCGGCAGGATCGCAGCGAGGATTGTGAAAAGTTGGCGAGTGTAGTTGAGCCGCTCGACCGTGCTCCAGTCGGGCTTGAAGACGTTTTCCTTCACCCGCGTGCCATGGAAGTCGCCGTAGGGAAAGCCGTTGATCGTGAAGACGTAGGCATTCTCATCACTCAGCCACGTTTTGAAATGCTCCAACCGATCTCCCTCCAGCAACTCCCGCGCCGCGCGTGCGGAGAGCCGCAGGCCGATCGCGTAGGGCTCGCCTGCCTGCACCACCTGATCGCGCACCTCCAGCGCATGGGTCGAGATCGCCCGGAAGGTCTCCTCCCAGCTTTCCGCCGGGTGGATGTTGGTGCAGTAGGCGAGATGTCCGTGGCCGAAGCGCATGCGGGAGATTGGATCAGGTGAAGCGGTCGGGCAAGCGAAGGGGTGAGGATCATCTCGGGAAATTGATTCGACTGTTCACCGGGAGAGGGACCATGCAGGTTCGCGTCAGATGAAAAGTCGCGGACCGATCCTGATCGCTCTGGTGCTGCTCGGGTGCGCAGGTGGCTGGCAAATGCTCAGTACGAGGACTGAGCCGGAGGTCGCGCCAACTGCAGCCCAGATCCCGAAACCCAGGCCGGTGCGGGACCGTGTGGTTGCCAGCACGGTCGAGCAAAGAAAGGCCAAATGGGATGACCTTTTCAAACAGGTCGATCGCTGGAGCGTCCAACAGATCCGGGATTTCCCGAAGACCTTGAAGCCTTCCGAGCGAATGGCGACCCTGGAGGCGCTGGCCGTGAAGTTTGGACCCGAGCGGATCGACAACCATGGGAATTGGACCGTGCAGATGATCCTTCGGCAATGGGCGGAGGAGAATTTTGACGACGCGTGGGAGAGTTGCCAACAAGGCCCTGAGGGAAAGGTAAGAGGGCAGTTGCTGGGGATTCTGGTCGATATCCTCGCGAAAACCGACCCGAAGAGGGCATTGGACCTCTATTCAAAGGCTGCAAAGGAGGAGCGGAGCATCACCTGCGAACTTCCGATGAAACTTCTCATCGAACGCGCGGCGACCGGCACCGAGGCCTATCTGGATCTGATCGATCGTCTGCCGTTCGTCGAGACCGGCGGGGGCAATTCGCTGGTATTTGCCGAAGGCTTCGATTTCCAGAAGGTTTCAAATCGCTACCGCGAACAGATCGCGACCAATCCTCATATTGACACACCAGGTTCACTACCGAGCAATTTTCTCCGGGCATGGGCGGAGCGTGATCCAGATGCCGCGTACGCGGACTGGTTGAATCGAGGGCCTTTGTTTTTTGACAATTTGTCCGGCCTCTATGAAGGCGTGAAAACGGCTGTGGGAGAGGTCGCCGCCGCAGAGTGGATGGCCGCCCGCTTGGGCGAATCAGCAGGGGCTCGGGAAAGGGTGATCACCGACCTCGCGATCATGGGCGTGAGTGAGAAACAAGCGGACATCATCCGAATGGCCGGTCATTTTCCTGAGGGTGAGGCGAGGGATGGATTCTACACGGAGATCCTCGTTGCGGGAGGGGTCCGTGATCCCTTCGACCGCTATCCGGAATTGGTGGCCGAGCTTTCGACGCCTGCGGCACTGCTTGAAACCAGCCGACAGATGGCAGCACATCGGAAAGTGCCTGATATCGACAACGTGACCGACGTCCAACTGCAGTCCTGGGGAGTCACAAGAGAGCTGCTCAAGGCGATCTTCGAGAAGCCGACTGGTCCATGACGAGGTCAGCGCCTGTGGTCGAACGGACCTTCATGGACCAGAGCCATCACGGCATGTGCCCGTGGCTCCACTTCTAGGAGCTACGCCGGGCACAGCCGCCGCTTTCGAGGACAAAGCTTCAATCCCCAAACAAATTCCCCAGCCCTCCAAGCACCGAGCCCTCGCCTTTTCCGGTGGCATACATGCTGGTGATGCGCTGGGCGAGGCGAGAGAAGGGCATGCTCTGGAGCCAGACGGTGCCGTGACCCTGGAGGGTGGCGAGGAAAAGTCCTTCGCCGCCGAAGACCATCGACTTGAGGTTTCCTGCGCGCTGGATGTCGTACTGCACTCCCTTGGTGAAGGCCACCAGACAGCCGGTATCGACGAAGAGTTTCTCCCCCTTCAGCTCCTTGCGGATGACCGTGCCGCCTGCGTGGACGAAGGCCATGCCATCGCCCTGGAGACGCTGGAGGATGAAGCCCTCGCCGCCGAACAATCCGCTGCCGAGCTTTTTGTTGAAGGCGATCCCGACCTGGGTCCCGAGCGCTGCGCAGAGGAAGGCGTCCTTTTCGCAGAGCAGCTCACCGTTGACCGAAGAAAGATCGATCGGCACCACGGTGCCCGGATACGGCGCGGCGAAGGTGACATGCTTTTTCCCGGAGCCCCGGTTGGTGAAATGGGTCATGAACAGCGACTCACCTGTTAGAGCACGTTTGCCGACGGCCATGAGCTTGCCCATGAAGCCGGTGTCGGGCGTCGAGCCGTCGCCCATCTTGGTTTCAAACTGGATGCCGTCCTCCATGTAGTTCATCGCCCCGGCTTCTGCGATGACGGTCTCGCCCGGATCGAGCTCGATCTCCACCATCTGGATCGATTCGCCGTGGATCTGGTAATCGACCTCATGCGAGCGCCTTGAAATCGGTGGCGGTCCACCTGAAGGCAGCGGGGGAGGGGTCGCGGCGGCCTTGAAGAAATCCGGCAGAACCTTTCCGGCGGGCTCCCAGCCGGGCATGCCGTCGGTCCAGACGATCGTGTCGGCGGAAATCGTTCCGCCCGCGATCAGTTCGGGGAGGTTTTCATCGGAAGTGGTGGCGGTGCTGCCGGAAGCGGAGTGGTAGTGCCAGGTTTTCATAGGGTCGGCAGACTACCAGGCGAAGGGATCGAGGCAAGTGGGACAGTGGCTGGATTTTCCAATGGGACGGGTCGCCGTCGTCGATTCGTAGGAAGTGATGTTTCAGATGGCCGGAGCCTGGGAAAGCTGCTGGGATGTCGAGCCTCAGACATGAAAAGCCCTGTTCGATTCATCCTGCCCCTGCTGCTTGCAATCGGTGCGCTGCCGGCAGCCGCCGAGCAATCCAAGCCTGTAAAGCCCCCCAACATCCTCTTCATCATCGCCGATCAGTGGCGCGCCCAGGCCTTCGGCTTCTCAGGCGATCCGAACGTGAAGACGCCGCACCTCGATCGATTGGAGAAACAAAGCGTCAACTTCACCCAAGCCGTCGCGGGCATGCCGGTCTGCTCGCCCACCCGAGCCACCCTTCTCACCGGCCAGCGTCCTCAAACCCACGGCATTTTCTTGAATGACGTGCCGCTTAACCCGAATGCGGTCACCTTACCGAAGGAACTCAAGGCCGGTGGGTATGACACCGGCTGCATCGGCAAGTGGCACATTGATGGTCATGGCCGCACCAGTTACATTCCTCCCGAACGCCGTCAGGGATTCGACTACTGGAAAGTCCTCGAATGCACCCACGACTACAACAAGTCGCCCTACTACGCGGACGGACCGGAGAAGCTGATGTGGGACGGCTACGACGCCATTGCGCAGACACGCGACGCTCAGGACTACCTCAAAGGCCACGCCAAATCGGAAAAGCCGTTCCTATTGTGGCTCGCGTGGGGACCGCCGCACAATCCCTACGAAACCGCTCCAGCCAAATACCGGGCAATGTATCCGCCCGACAAGATCGTGCTCCGCGACAACGTGCCGGAGTCGGATCGGGCTGCGGCCCGCAAGGACCTCGCGGGCTACTACGCGCACTGCGCGGCGCTTGATGACTGCATGGGGGAACTGATTGCCACCCTCAAGGAAACCGGGCTCGATCAGAACACGATCCTCGTCTTCACCTCCGACCATGGCGACATGATCGAATCGCAGGGCCAGAAGCGGAAGCAGCGGCCCTGGGAGGAATCCGCCAGGGTGCCGATGTTGTTCCGCTTTCCTTCGACGCTTGGCATCAAGGCGCGTCGCGTGGAGGGAACGATCAACAGCGAAGATCTCATGCCCACCCTTCTTGGGCTCTGTGGCAAGCCGATCCCGAAGACGGTGGAGGGCTTTGATTTCACCGGCTATCTGCGCGGCGGGGCTGATCCATCCGAGGGCGCGACAATCATCCGCTGCACGACACCCTTCGGGGAATACACCCGCGCCCAGGGCGGCCGTGAGTATCGGGAGGTGCGCAGTGCGCGCTACACCTACGTGCGTGACCTGAACGGGCCGTGGCTCCTCTACGACAACGAAAAGGATCCGCTTCAGCTCGTGAATCTCGTCAACAAGCCGGCGCACGCGAAACTTCAGGCCGAGCAGGAAGCGCTGCTCAAGCGCAAGCTGGCTGCCCAGCACGATGAATTCCTGCCTGGTCCGGATTACATCGCGAAATGGGGCTACAAGGTGGATGCCACCGGAACGGTCCGATACAAGAACTAGCGGACAGCGATCGCTGAAGTCTTACGCCCAATCGATCCGCTCGAAGATGGCCCTCAACTTCGCTGCTTTTCCCGGATGAATGAAACCCACCCACGCCAACTTGCCTTTCAGGTGGGCGGCGAACTCCGGGTGGTTTTCGCGGTTCTGTGAAGCCGGACCGTGGCGGACGCAGTTGGTCAGGATCGCCTTGAGTCGATCAAACTCGCGGCGATCGATGTTCGGCTTCTCATTCAGGACAAGCCCGGCTGCGTGCTGTTTGTGACCTTTTCGCAGAATGCGGGTTTTGTGGTGATTCGGCCGGAACCCTTCCTCGAGAAGGATCGCGCCCACCGCCACCTCGAAACGTCGAGCCTGCCGTGCAAAATCGGTGCCGCCGGAGAAAAGAAGATCGTCGGCATATCTCGTGTAATCCGCTCCCACGGCTTTCGCCAAACCCGCGAGGCGACAGTCGAGGCGGAAGGCACTTAGATTGGCCAAGGCCGGAGACGTAGGGGCTCCCTGTGGCAGATGCGGAGTCGCAAGTCGGCGGCGTTCAGGCCAGGCGAGGTCTTTTTCATCCAGAACCGACGCAGGTGCGGCGTGGGTGGTCAGCCGGGTCAACGCCCTCGCGACGGACTCGGGATAGCCGGCAGTTAGAAAAATCGACATCACCCTCGCGGCGGTGATCGATGGGAAAAAGTCCTCCAGGTCAAAGCGGACCAGCAACGTCTTTGCCACATGCGGCCCCACGAAATCGCGGATCGAGCATCCGGTCCGGAACCCCCGTGCCGCTTCATGCGGCGGGATGGCGTGGAGGATCTTTCGCAGCACCTGCCGCTGCGCGAACTTCAGCAGCACCTTCGGGCTTTCGATCAAGCGGAAGCGGCCGCTTTTGGGCTTCGTCTGCCAGCGATGGCGATAGTGCTCCGGAGTCCGAGAAATCAGCCAGCCGAGATCATCCGGGTGCAGCCGCAGCGTGTCGGCAAGATCTCCCAAGGTCGTGATCTCGGGAGTTTCCCAAGTCCTCGGAGCCCCTGCGGCCGGGGCCATCTGCGGCGCGATTTGTCCGATGGAAATCCTGCCATGGCCAGCCGCCCAGGCCTTGACATATCCGTCGTGCGCCCGGATCCGCTCGGTGATCTGTCGCGCCGTGGGTCGAGGTGCCTGGTCGAATTCGACGATCAACTTTTCCACCAACGACGCCAGCCAGCGGGCCTTTCTCAGATCACCCACCAAGGGCCTGGCTCGTTCCATCATCGCCGCGCGATCCCCCATCGGCCCTGCCGTGAGGGCCTTCGCGAGGCGACGGATGTGATGGGCTTGAGAGGACATTGGAAAAAGCGCGAATGCGGAGAAGCACCGCGCCCCAACGCGTCCTGTCCGGCGTGGGCCTTTTCACGCGGAAGCGTGATGGCGCCCTCGCCTCGTGATGCCTTGGTAGATCGATCCCCCGGGGTAACCCCGGAGAGGTCGCATGATTTCCACACGACCGGCTTGGAGCACGGACTTCCCCGCGATTCGCTTCCATAGGCTGACCTGTGGGCAAGAGATCGTCAATGACCTCCTCCCAGCACTCATTCCCCAAACGCCTCCCGGACCTCTTCTTGAGGGATCCCGGCGGAGTAGGGGTGGGTGGTGATGGCGCTGTTCCAGGTGGGGCCTCCCACCGGAGAATAGCCCATGGTGCGAAGTCGGCGCTCAAGGTCAGGCAGGTGGGCGGCCCCGAAGAAGATGGAGATGCGGCGATGCGTTCTGCCTGAGCTGAGGAGCTTGCGCAGCTCTCCCGCCACGTGCTGGTTGCGGTCCTGGAGGATGAGTTGCTTGAGACGGGGGGAGAGTTGTTTTTCCTCGGAGTTTCCAAGGCCGGAACTGACGGTCATCAGCAGGACATGTTCTCGGAGCAGCGGGCTGGTGCCGACGAGGCCTATGACAAGGTTGGTCAGCAGGGATTTGCCGCTGAGCATGCTCTTGATCCCGGCGAACTCCTTCTTCGCATCGGCTGCGGCGGTTCCCTTCGCGCCACCCTGGGCGATTTCCTGATCGAGAAGGGCCACCATTTCCTCGAGGGAAAGGTCACAGCGGCGGAAGCTTTTCCGGCCATAGTCGATGCCGGAGTTCTGGACCACGAGCCCCAGGCTGTCGGCCAGGCGCTTGTAGGCTCCCTTGTTTTCCCCACCGGTCGGAGTTCCGTCCGCCTTGCGGGCAGTGACGCCTTCGAAGAGGACCAGATCCGATTGATCGAGACGTTTCTGGAGCCGCTGGTAGTAGTCGGC
>JAIYDT010000204.1 GCA_027487355.1 Verrucomicrobiaceae bacterium | reverse complement strand
GCCTCCCCTCTCCCTCAGCCGATCACCCACGGCCACCCATTTTCCCACCTGAATTCCATGACTACGAGATTGTTTGGCACCGACGGCATCCGAGGCCGCGTCAATGAGTTCCCCATCACTGCTGAAGTCGCCCTCCGCGTCGGCAAGGCCGTTGCACGCGTCCTGCGCTCCTCCGGCCCGAACCGCAACCGCGTGCTGGTCGGAAAGGACACCCGCATTTCCGGCTACATGCTCGAGACCGCCCTCACCAGCGGACTCGTTTCGATGGGCATGGACGTGTTCATGGTCGGTCCGATGCCGACCCCCGGAGTGGCCCACTTGACCAAGTCGATGGGAGCCGCCGCCGGCATCATGCTCACCGCCTCGCACAATCCCTATGAGGACAACGGCGTGAAGATCTTCGGACCCGACGGCTACAAGCTCTCCGACCAACTGGAGGCCATCATCGAACGCCACATCCTCGGCGAGGAACCCGAGGCCGCTCCCGTCCCGCCGCGCCAGATTGGAAAGGCGCACCGCATCGAGGACGCCCGCGGCCGCTACATCGAGTTCGCCAAGCACACCGCCGACAACGTCCCGCTTCACGGTCTGAAGGTCGTCGTCGATTGCGGACACGGTGCCGCTTATTTCATCGCGCCACTCATTTTCAAGGAACTCGGCGCGGAAGTCGTCACCACCGGCATCCAGCCCGACGGCACCAACATCAACGACGGTTGCGGCGCGCTCTACCCGGACAACGCCGGTGAACTCGTCCGCCGCTTCAATGCCGACCTGGGCATCTCCTTCGATGGCGATGCCGACCGCGTGATCTTCACCGACTCCAACGGCCAGGTCATCAGCGGCGACCGCATCCTTGCCCTCTGTGCCATCGCGCTGAAGGAACAAGGCCGCTTGAAGCACGACACCATGGTCTGCACCAGCATGAGCAACCTCGGCCTCAGGGAAACGATGACCGCCCACGGCATCAAGGTCGAGACCACCGGCATCGGCGATCGCCAGGTCATCGAGCGGATGCGCCAGGGAGGCTTTACCTTCGGCGGAGAAAATTCCGGCCATCTCATCTTCGCTGAACACGCCACCACCGGTGACGGCATCCTCAGTGCCCTGCAGGTGCTCAAGATGATGCGCGAAAAGAACGCCACCATCGCCCAGCTCGCCGCCGCGATGTCCGAGTATCCGAGCCAGCTCGCCAACATCCCGGTGAAGGAAAAGCCTCCGCTCGAATCGCTTCCGAAGCTTAAGAAACTGATGGCCCAGGCCACCAAAACCTTCGGCGACGAGGGACGTCACCTGATCCGCTACTCGGGCACCGAGAACAAGATCCGCGTCCTCGTCGAGCACCGCCAGATCGAGGAAGCCCGTATTTGGCTCAGCAAATTCGCCGCCGCCATCCGTGAGGAAATCGGTTGATCGCCATGGCTTCCTACGACGAAAGCGCCTGCCATCCGCTCACGCTGACTCGCGGCATCGAGGATTTCCCGATCGGGAACATCCCGTTGAGCATGCATCAGAAGATGAAGAAGGTCGGCCCTTGCGAGGATCTCACAATCCATCCGCATGCATGGCTGGACCCTGAAGACGCCGCCGAATTCACCGATCCGGACTTGCTCTCGATCGTCGATGACCAAGGCGAGGCACTGGCATGGCGCGGAGATCGTCCAGATATCGCGCTCTCCAAATTCGCCACGAAATCCTTCATCATCCGCCATCCCTGGGACCTGCTTCGCGCCAACGAGCAGTTCGTGTCTTCACTGACAGAGTCGTCGCTCTCCGATGGCACCGTCCACGCTTCCGCCGTCATCGAAGGCGTAGTCCACCTCGGCCCCGGTGCGCGCATTCTTCCGGGAGTCTTCATCGAAGGAAATGTCATCATCGGAGCCAACACCAAGGTCGGCCCGAACTGCTACCTGCGTGGCAGCACGTCCATTGGTGAAAACTGCCATATCGGCCAGTCGGTGGAGGTCAAGAACTGCCTGATCCTCTCGAACACGAATGTCGGCCACCTGTCTTACGTCGGCGACTCGATCCTCGGGGAAAAGGTCAACTTCGGAGCCGGCACCGTGGTTTCCAATTTCCGCCACGACGGAAAAAACCACCGTTCCATGGTCAACGGCGAACTCCTCGACACTGGCCGCCGCAAGTTCGGTGCCATCGTCGGCGACGGCGTCCACACCGGCATCAACACCTCGATCTACCCCGGACGAAAGCTCTGGCCAAACACCAGCACCCGCCCCGGCGAGATCGTCCAGAGAGATAAAATGACTAATGACTAATCCCTAATGACTAAAAAGAGTTTCTCTTCCCAAGTCATTCCACTCTGCTTCTTCATTAGTCATTAAAGAATTAGTCATTAGTCATTTCTTCCACCCATGTGCGGCATCGTAGGTTACATCGGCAGGTCGGACGCTCCCTCCGTCCTCATCAACGGACTGCGGCGACTTGAATATCGCGGCTATGATTCCGCGGGCGTGGCCATTCTCGATGACGGGAAAATCATCATCACCAAGGCCCCCGGCAAGGTCGCGGCGTTGAGCGAGAAAACCCGCCAGGAATGGCCGGCCGAACGCTTCAGCCGCAGCGGCACCGGCATCGCCCACACCCGTTGGGCCACCCACGGACCACCCACCGAGGCCAATGCCCACCCGCATCTCGACCAGACCGGGAACATCGCGCTGGTGCACAACGGCATCATCGAGAACTACCGCTCGCTGCGTGCGCGACTCGAGGCCAAGGGCGAGCTCTTCCTTTCCGACACCGACACCGAGGTCCTCTCCCACCTCATCGGCTCCTGCTACAAGGGCAACCTGCTGCAGGCCGTTTGCGACGCGCTCCACCAGGTCGAAGGCACTTTCGGCATCGCCGTGCTCAGCTCCCTGGAGCCAGGGAAAATCATCACCGCCCGACGTGGCAGCCCGATCGTCATCGGCGTCGGCGAAGGTGAAACGATCATCGCCTCCGACGCCTCTGCGATCCTTTCCCACACCCAGCGGGTCATCTACCTCGACGACAACGACATCGCCGTCGTCACTGCCGACTCGATCGACATCCGCGACCTGAACAACGTCCCGGTCACCCGCGAGATCGCCGAACTCGGCCTCGATGCCGGGGCTGCGGAAAAGGGCGGCTACGAGCATTTCATGCTCAAGGAAATCCACGAGCAACCGGACGCCCTCGCCAACGCCATTCGTGGCCGGCTCGATTTCAATCTCGGCACCTCCGTGCTTTCCGGCATGGGCACCTCACCGCGCGACCTGGCGGAGATCTCCCGCATCGTCCTCGTCGGCTGCGGCACCTCGCTTCACGCCGGGCTTGTCGGTGAATACGCCTTCGAGGATCTCGCCGACGTTCCGGCCGAAGTCCAGCAGGCCGCCGAGTTCCGCTATCGGAATCCCATCGTCGGTCGCAACGATCTCGTCGTCGCCATTTCCCAGTCCGGCGAAACCGCCGACACGCTCGCGGCTGTTAGAGAGGCGAACCAGAAGGGCGCGTTCGTGATGAGCCTCTGCAACGTGGTCGGCTCCACCATTTCCCGCGAGACCGGTCGCGGCGTCTATCTGCACGCGGGGCCGGAGATTTCCGTCGCCTCCACCAAGGCCTTCACCTGCCAGGTCGCCGTGCTGCTGATGATGGCCCTGAAACTCGGTCGTGGCCGACGCTTTTCCCGTGAGGACGGCATCGCACTGGCCCGTGACATCGAATCGATTCCCTCGCTCGTCGCCCGCACCGTGGCGAAGAGCGATCACATCGAGGCCATCGCGAAACGCTACGCCGCCGGCGAGCACGCCTTCTTCATCGGTCGCGGCCCGATGTATCCGGTCGCCCTCGAAGGTGCGCTGAAGCTGAAGGAAATTTCCTACATCCACGCCGAGGGCTACCACGCCGCCGAGCTCAAGCACGGCCCGATCGCCCTGCTGGTGAAGGACACGCCGGTCATCGCCCTGGCCTGCGACATCGCGGGCAAGGACAAGACGCTTGGCAACATCGAGGAATGTCGCGCCCGAGGAGCCCGCATCCTCGGGATCATCACCGAAGGCGATCACGAAGCTGCCGAAGCGATGGATGACGTCATCGAAATCCCCACCTGCCACCCGCTCGTCGCCACCATCCCAGCCGCCGTCGCCCTCCAGCTTTTCGCGTATCACGTCGCCCGGGCCCGGGGCTGTGAGGTCGACCAACCCAGGAACCTCGCGAAAAGCGTAACGGTCGAGTGAGCTGGAACCTCAGTCCTTCCTCGTCGAAACAGGGGCGACCAAGGCCTGGCGCGAAAGCTGATCGAGGATCTGTTCCGCCATCCGTCGATGGGTTTCCACAGTCGGGTGGCCGTCCGCCACATAGCCGCCGGGGAACTCGTCGAACTGGGCGTAGTGAACCCTGTGGTTGCCCTTCGATCTTTCCTCCACGACCACTTTGCGAGTCTGTTCCCTCAACCAGGGGATGAAGGGAGCCAGCGCCACGATCCTGGCCGTCGGATGGTGGAGTCCCACCTTTCCGATGAGCCGGTGATAGGCGTCCTGAAATTCACGTGCATCTTCCGCACTCGGTTGTTTCTTGCCCTGGGTCATTCCGTTGAAGTCATTCAGGCCGAGGCAAATGACCACCAGATCCGCCGGATCGGGATGGGCCTGACCACCCTCTGAATCCTCCATCAAGGCCCATCCATAGCGTTCCTCCATCGGGCTCCGGCGATCTCCCTTGAAATCACAGACGAGCCCCGACCCCGAGCGGCAGACAGCCGTGAGCTCGCCATCGAGCGCCCGGGCCAAACGGCAGGCATAGCCAAGCTCGAAGTTGGTGACTGGATACTTCTCCTTCCAAGGCAGTGAACTTGCGGAGGCCTCGTTGCCTTCTGCCGCCGTGAAGGAATCCCCGATGAATTCAATGCGTGGGCCGGGAGGTGGTGAAGGAGGACTGAGGATGGCTCCCGCATCCACCACGAAGCCCAGCAGTTCGGTGGGAGGCTCGAAGGAGATGTTCCGCCGCTGAAGACAGATCCGGTGACGTCCTTTTTCCAGGCCTTGTGCCAGGGAGTAGGTCACCAGCCCTCCGCTCTGCCCTCCGACAACTCCATGGGATTCCCCGTCGATACTGACATTGTAGTAGTTCCCGGTATCCTTCATCCGGACCCGCAGCCAGTTGCCGCTGAAATCGAAGCTCACCTGGAAACCCGGCCAGGATGCCTTCGGCCTCGCGGGGTCCGACCTGTCCCAGCGCCCGACATATCGGATCGCGGGATCCGTTGGGGAAACGAAGCGCTCTCCGGCTGCGACCTGATCGGGACGTCCGCAACCGTTGAGCACAAGGACAAGCGCTGCCACGATGAAGGGCTGACTCCGCATGCAATCCTGATAGACGAAGCCGTTCAGACGGACAATCCCGATTCCCACTCAGTCCTCCCAGTTCAGCTGCTCCGGCAGGCTTCCCGGATTCCCCGCCAGTCTTGGAGTGCCCTCCCAGGCCTCGCGGTTTCCAAAGATCCTTCCGCCCATCCGTTTCAGGATCTCGCCGCTGTTGCGGGTCTCGCGCGGGAGCGTCCGCAAACGATCGCCTTCCTCCTTGTAGGAAAGCAGCCAACTGAAGGCCGGGCGCAGATCGACGGTGTCCTTCTTCTCCCAGACACGGGTTTCCCCGAAACGCAGGTCAGCCAGCCAGACGCCGGTGGCGGTCTTCCGCGCGATCCACCAGCCGCAGGAAAATTCATCGACCGTCCTCGCCTCGCGGGTATCCGCCACGGCGCTGAAGGCCTCGCGGTGGCGTGGAATGACGACCCATTTCACCGGAGTGCTGCTGCTTTCAAACACCGAGCGGTAGCCGACCCAGAGTTCATCGCCGCGATCCACCACCGAGCGCCAGAGCAGGATGTTGAAGGGCGTGGGTGCCTCCATCCGACGCTCGAAAGAGACCTTCCGCCGCGCGAGATCGGCATCGAAGGCCGAGGAGACCCAAAACTTCGCGCCCAGGCTGAATCCGACGTAGGCCGTGCTGATCAGGAGTCCGCGCACGCAGAGCTTGAGGCGCTTCGGGTCCTTTTTCTTGAGGAAGCCGCCCCAGACCAGGGTCACCAGCAGGGGCAAGGTGTAGAAAAGGTCGATGATGAAGATGTTGTTGAAGCCGACCCGGTAGCTGGAAAAGGGGCTGAAGACCATGGTTCCGTAAACCGTGAAGCAGTCGATCAGGACATGGGTGCTGAGCGCCAGGAACACGAACCAACCCGCACAGGCCTTCGAGACCTTGTCGCGTTTCCAACGCTTCGACAGCACGGGAGCTAGGCCGAAGGATGCCACGATCATGAAAAGCAGCGAGTGGCTCAGTCCCCGGTGCACGTTGAGCTTTCCGGCGGTATCGAGGAAGGGCGAGAGCAGCACATCGAGGTCGGGGATGGTTCCAAACAGGGCTCCCCAAGCCAGGGCACGGTTTCCGAGCTTCCTTCCCAGAAGCAGCTCCCCCATCGCCGCGCCGAGGGCGGCTTGTGTGATTGAATCCACGCGCCACCCGTTCATCCCTCCGCCGCGATTCGTCAAGACCAAGGGTGACTTTCCGGCTTTCCTGACAGACCAGGAGCGGGCAGGATTCCCAAGCGAAACTTTTTCCCGAAACCGTGGCGATTTCCCGGTTGACACCCCCATGGGTGGTCCCTAAGTTGCGCCCCCCTTCGCCCGTAGGCATCTGACTGCGTCTCCCGGAGGATTTTTACGATTTGCCATGAAAACGTTTTCCGCCAAGCCTCACGAAGTCGTGCGCAACTGGTATGTCATCGACGCCAAGGACAAGATCCTCGGACAGGTTGCCGTTGAGGCCGCCCGCCTTCTGCGCGGGAAGCACAAGCCAATCTTCACGTCGCATGTCGACACCGGTGACTTCGTCATCGTCATCAATGCCGACCAGGTCCGCTTCTCCGGAACCAAGGAAATCGACAAGATTTACACCCGTTTCTCCGGATACGTCGGTGGCCAGAAGGTCGAAACTCCGCGCATGGTCCGCGAGCGCCGTCCGGTTCTCCTCGTTGAAAACGCTGTCTGGGGCATGCTTCCGAAGAATCCCCTCGGCCGCGCCCAATACACCAAGCTGAAGGTCTATGCCGGTGCCGAGCATCCGCACGAAGCCCAGCAGCCTGCCGTCCACGAGGTCCGCTAATCTTCACGATTTTCCCACATGTCCGCCACCACGACACAAAGCGCCACTGGTCGCCGCAAAACCGCAGTCGCCCACGTTTGGATGACTGAAGGAACCGGCCAGATCACCATCAACGGCCGTCTCTTCGAGGAATACGTTCCGACCGTCGAGCTCCAGAACGCCGTGCTCGCCCCCTTCCAGGTGGCCGTGCTCGTCAACAAGTTCGACGTCAATGTCATCGTCAAGGGCGGTGGTCCACACGCCCAGGTGATCGCGATCCGCCACGCCATCTCGCGTGCGCTGACCCAATACGATCCCGAGACCCGCAAGCTCATCAAGCCGAAGGGTTTCCTCACCCGTGACCCTCGCATGAAGGAACGCAAGAAGTACGGTCAGCCCGGCGCCCGCGCCCGCTTCCAGTTCTCCAAGCGTTGATCGACCTTCGAGTCCGTTTTTCAAAAAGCCGCATCTCTCCGAGGTGCGGCTTTTTTGTGTGATCGAAGAGGTCGTCAAATGATCGGCACTAGGTCCGCCTTGCTGGTGAGTTGCAGCGTGGATGACCGCAG
>JAIYDT010000597.1 GCA_027487355.1 Verrucomicrobiaceae bacterium | reverse complement strand
TGCTGATGCTCGGCTTGTGGCTGGGAACGCCTTCGCAAGCGGATGCCGCGACCGATGCCCGGGCGGCGGAGTCGATCGTCCAGCAGTGGAAGATCGTTGATGGCAGAATGCAGGGCGAGATCGACCTCGCTGTGCGCGGCGACGTCGGCGATCGCTTTCTCCTGCTCAGGCCACCAGCCGTTCTAACAGCCTTCACCGGCACCGGCCTGCGTGCGGTGAAAGCTCCACTCGAGGGCAAGGAAGCCTATTTCCTCGTGGTGGAGGCCAGTGGTCGCGCGACCGGTCATGCGACCTTTGAAATGCCCCTGCCACGTCCTCAGGATGGCTGGGCACTGCCGACCGGTCCAGCGGCGGTGCAGAAGGTGAGCGTGCAGTGGAAGGAGAAGGGCTGGGAGTTCTTCTCGGCCGCCGCGGCCTCGACGGAGGTGCTTGCAGGGCTTCCGGAGGACGAAAGCGGTGCGGTGCTGATGCTTTCGCCAGTAGCGGTGACCACGATCCAGGTCCGTCCACGCCAGCGCGATGTCGCGGCGGAGGCGGTGCGGTATTTCTCGGAAGTCTCGAATCTGTTCCTGCCGGGACCAGGGGTGGTGAATGGTCGTCATCGCATCACCATCCGCCCGACCCAGGGACGCGTCGGCGAGCTGGTCTTGAAGGTGCCGGATGCTTTCACCGTCGGCGAGGTGTCCGATGGTCCGGTCGGCAGCTGGCGTTTCGATCCCCGCACCCGTGAGCTGCGGGTGGCGATCGAGCCGGCCCAACAGGCCGCCTTCGCTCTAACAGTCGAGTCCCAGCGTGGCAGCGATGCCTTGCCGGTGGACCTGACGTTTTCTCCGCTGCGGGTCAATGGCTCGGCGGGCGAGGTCGGTTTGCTCGCGCTGGCCTTCGGCGATGAGGCCCAGCCGGAAGCAGTCACGCCGAAGGGCTTGTCGGTGGTGAACCTTGAGGACTTCGATGGACGTCTTTTGCCTGCGGATGCGAAAGGTCGCCCGCTGGCCTTGTTGCAGCGCGTGTTCCGCTACGGAGCCGATGAGGCATCGGTCGCGGTGCGGGTAGCCCCGGTCGCGCCCGAGCTGCGGGCCGAGTCGCGGCAGGTGCTTTCGCTTGGCGAGGATCGCATGGTGCTGGCCACCGATCTGTCAGTGACCATCACCCGGGCCGGCGTTTTCCGCGTGGTGCTGGAAGTGCCGGATGGCTTGGAGATCGAGGCGGCGACGGGCGTGGCGCTCAGCCATTGGACCGAGTCGAAGGAAGGCGGCAAGCGTCTGGTAACCTTGCACCTCAACGGCCGCACGATCGGGAAACAGGAGTTCTCGCTTTCCCTCGCCGGACCGCCACCGAACGCTCAGGCGTCCTGGAACCTGCCCCGCATCACGCTGCGTGAGGCCTCTCGGGAAACGGGAACGATGATCGTGGTGCCAGATCGTGGCCTTCAGATCCGCGCGGTGACCCGCGCGAATGTTTCCCAACTCGATCCGCGCGAACTCGGCGACATGCCGCAGGCCCGCAATGCGGTGCGCCCCGGTGCGCTGGCCTTCCGACTGCTGCAATCCGATTGGAAGCTCGCCCTCGCGATCGAACGCCTCGATGCCTGGGTGACCGCGCAAGTGCTGCACGATGTCACCCTGCGCGAAGGTCAGATGCTGCATCGCGTCTCCCTCCGCTACCGGATTGAAAACGCGGCGGTGAAGTCCCTGCGGGTCCGCATTCCGGGCCTTGATGAAGCGGCGGCGGGCACGGTGCGGGCCAGTGGTCCGGGGGTGGGCGATCTCGTTCCGGTGGCCGGTTCGCCGGGGCTGTGGGACATCCGCTTCCAGCGCGGCATCGCGGGGGACACCACGGTCGATCTTGAATTCCAGAGCCAGTCGAAGGGCGAGGGCAAGGAGGTCATCGAGCCGCTGGTGATCGAGCAAGTACGACAGACCTCGTATTTCGTGGTCGTGCATGCCGGGGGTCGTCTGGAGATTGATGCCCCTTCCCCGGCTCGCGGCTGGCAGCGCACCGACTGGGCCGTGGTCCAGGCCTCGATGCCGCAGCTTTCCGGCACTCCGGCCTCCGGACTGGTCTTCAAGGTCGCCGAGGCGGAGGCTCCGCTTTCGCTCGAGGTGAAGCGCCACAACCTTGCCAACGCGCTCAAGCTCCGCGTGGCTTCGGGTGCACTCACGACCCTGCTTTCGCCCGATGGCGATGCGCTGACGGCCGTTGATCTCAAGGTGCAGGTCGTCGAGAAAGGCACGCTGCGCCTTCGACTGCCGAAGGATTCCTCGCTCTTCAACGTCCTGGTGAATGATGAAGGTGTCTCCCTGGTCCGCGAGGGCGATGCCTGGTTGTTCCATGTCTTTCCCGCACCCGAGGGCGATCGTCCGGCCTCGGTGCGCTTTGTTTACTCAGCCGGATCTGGAAAGGGCCTGAAGCTCGAGGGCCCCGCGCTGGATGTTCCGCTCGAAAACCTGAGCTGGCGCGTGCTCGTGCCGGAGGGCTGGAAGCTCGCGGGTCATGAAGGCGATCTCGACCTGAAGGATGAAACGTCAGCCGGGACTTTCCGTTTGGAGGACTATCAGACCTTCGTCAGACGCAAGAAGCAATCCGACGCCAAGGAAGCCGTCGCACTTCTCGATCAGGCCAACAAGTGGCTCGCCAACGGTGAGCAGGACAAGGCCAGCCAGGCGCTCAGCAAGGCGGCGAAGTCCAACGCGCTCGATGCCGCTTCGAATGAGGACGCCCGCGTGCAGCAGCGGCAGTTGAAGACCCAGCAGGCGGTGCTCGGCCTCAACACCCGCCGCCAGAAGCTCTATCTCGACAACCGCGGCGATGCCTCACAGGTGGTCAATGGCCAGCTCGAACGCGCGGCCAACGAGAACCCCCTGCTCCAGGGAAACACCAACTACGACCCGACCCAGTTCGACCGCCTGATGGAAGGCAACACCGCCGATGAAAACTCCGCGCTGAAGGCCATCGCCAACCGCATCGTCACCCAGCAGCTCGCGGCCGATCCGGCACCGGTCGCCCTCGATGTCACCATCCCCGAACGCGGCACCGTGCTGACCTTCGGCCGCAGCGTGCAGGTCGATGGCGGACATGCCATGCTGCTGGATCTCAAGCTGAAACGGGTGAGTTCAGGAGGACTGTTGTGGGGAAGCGTGCTTTGCGGTTTGCTTGGGCTGATCGTTGCCCGGAGAAAGTAGCCCGCCGCACGTCCTTCGACTTTGATCTCGGTGGCTGATCCGCCTTGCGAATGAGCGCTTGAAGGCAGCGCCTGAGCCATAAGGGAAGGATCTGGTCGGTTGTGGGTTGTCAAACTGGATGAGTAAGGCCAGAAAACCGGCACTCCATGAGGAACCGCCTGATTTCATTTCTTGAGAATGCTGCGCTGAAAAAGGCGTCGTCCGGAAAAGGATTCA
>JAIYDT010000457.1 GCA_027487355.1 Verrucomicrobiaceae bacterium | reverse complement strand
GGGAGCAGGATGAATTTGAAATTTCCCAATCGGGAAACCGGGGTTAGCATCCGGCCATGAAAGTGATTGAAGGCGAAACGAGTTCCTCACGGAAGCAGCTCTACGGAGGCGTGGCCGCGTTGGCTTTGGCGGCGGTGTTCGTGATCTGGAACGCGGTCTCAAAGGACAAGCCTGCCGTTTCAGGGACGCCCGCCAACGAAACGGCGGCTGGCACTTCGACGAACAAAAACACGGGAACGGTGCCTGCCAAGGGGACCGAAGCGGGGGGGACCGCGAAGCAGGTCGAGGATCTGGCCTCGACGATGAAGGTCTCCGGTCGGGCCAAGCCACCTGCGGACTTGCCGTCGGTGGAGGAGCTGATTTCCCGGATGCCGGATGGAAGCCCGGTGCCGCCGTATGTGCCGCCGGTGGAGGAGCCGGTCGTTCAAACGGAGGAGGTCAAGGTGCTGGCCGAGGTGGAGCGTCGTGCGTCGTCCGATCCTGAAGCCGCAGCGGCGTGGGTGGAGGCGATGCCGAAGGGTGAGTTAAGGGAAGAGTCGATCGCGTTCGTGGTCGCTCAGTGGTCGAAGAAGGACGCAGCGAAGGCCAGGGCGTGGAAGGATCGGCTGGAGGCGGAGGCCCGCAGCTTCTGAAGTCACTTTGACGGAGGCGGCAGCTGGGAAAGGGTTTTCTGGATCATCGGATTGAGCGCGTAGTGCTGGTCGGTGCCGTTGGCGCGCCATTTCGAGCGGATGGTTTCGAGATCGTCGGTGGCGAGGTTGGGGGCGGCGGGCTTCTTGATGGGATTGTAGAGTCCCCAGCTATCGGATCCGGTGCCGTGGGTGGCCTTGTAGGTCCAGAAGGTCCAACTGAAGCCGGACTCGGTGAGCTTTCCGAGGGCATGACTCCAGGCCTGTTCCTGGGCCATGGGATTGAACTCGCCCATGTAAACCGGGATGCCAAAAGATTTGTGGTTGTTCCACTCGGAGACATGGAAATCGATGCCACGCTTCTGTTTGTCGAGGTTGTTCCAGTCCCACTCGTAGTGGTGGAGTTGATAGAGCATGTTTTTCCATCCGAAGAGATCGGGATGGGGAAGGGCATCCCAGCCCCAGCCGATGTTTTTTTCACCGACGCGGGTGTTGATGCAGCCTTCGACGGAAATGACATGATCGGGGTCGATCTCGCGGATGGCACGGTAAAGGCGGTCGTAGGTGGACCAGAGGGTGCCGAGCGAGGGGGCGTCGGAGGGTTCGTTGAGCAGGTCGTAGGCGGCGACGGCGGGATTTCCGCGATAGCGGGTGGCGATGCGCTGCCAGATGGTGGTGGTGCGGGCGAGATGGGCCTCGTTGTTCCAGAGCTCGGCTTTCGGGCGGATGCGGCCGGTGCTTTCGCCCTTGGTCTGGCCGCCGGGTGCGCCGTGGAGGTCGAGGATCGTGTAAATGCCGCGTTTCCAGGCGGCGGCGACGAACCAATCGATGCGCTTGAAGCCATCCGGCAGCCACTGGCCGTCTTCGGTCTGGAGGTTGCGATACCAGATCGGCAGGCGCACGGCGTTGAGCCCGAGGGCGGCGATGCGATCGAGGTCGGATTCGTCGAACCAGCTTTCCTGCCAGTCCTGAAAGAGGCCCTCAGCGGCGGCCTTGCCGAAGCGCTTTTCAAGGAGGTCGCGGGCGCTGCCCTCATCCTTCAGGCCCGAGGAATCCATCGGGCACATCCAGGGTTCCATGATCAGCCAGCAGCCGAGATTGACTCCACGAAGCTGGACGGCTTTTCCGGAGGGGTCCTGGAGGGCATTTCCCTTCGCGGTGAGAAAGCGTTCAGGAAGGGCCGCGGCGAAGGAGGCGGTGGCGAGAAGGAGGAGAACGATTGCGCGCACGGGGTAAGTTTTTCCTTCGAAACGCAGAATGTCGAGCCAGACGGGCTTGCGGGCTGGACAGCCTGAACGCGGCGGAATCAGATTCCGGCATCATGAAAACCCGAATCCTGCTCCTCGCCGGCCTGCTGGCGACCTCGCTCCTTGGTGCCGATCCGATGTCGCCGATCAAGCCCTCCGACTACAAGGAGCCGGTGAAGGTGGCCTGCATCGGCGACAGCATCACCCAGGGATCGGGCGCAGGCCCGGGGAAATCCTATCCGTCGCAGCTTCAGGGGCTTTTCGGCGACAAATGGAAGGTCGGCAACTTCGGAGTCAGCGGTCGCACGCTGCTGAAGAAGGGCGATCATCCGTATTGGATCGAGAAGGCCTACAAGGACGCGCTGGCCTTCGCCCCGGACGTGGTGATCATCATGCTGGGCACGAACGACACCAAGCCGAAGAACTGGGCGTTCGAGTCGGAGTTCGTGGCGGACTACACCGAGCTGGTGAAGTCGTTCCAGGCGCTTGAGAGCAAGCCGCGCATCTATGTCTGCCGTCCTTGTCCAGTCCCGGAGCCTGGCAACTACGGCATCAACGAGAAGAACCTCCAGGAGTGGATCAAGCGTGTTGATCAGATCGCGAAGGACATGAACCTCGGCGTCATCGACATGCACAAGGCCCTTGAAGACAAGCCGCAGTTGCTGCCTGACCGGGTCCATCCGAACGCAGCCGGTGCCGGAGAAATGGCCGCTGCTGCCTACAAGGTCATCACCGGCAAGAAGGCACCCAAGCCGGACGATGACAAGTGAGGAGGGGCGACCGGCTGGCCGCCGGGATCAGTCCAGCGGCTTGATGCGGATGTTCTTGTAGAGCACCGTGCTGTTTTTGTCGTGGGCCTGGAGGGCGATCGCGCCGCCTTCCTTGGTGAGGCGGCTTTCGCCCTCCTTCGGGGTGAAATTGGAAATCTCCTTGCCGTCGATGGTGACGACCACCTTGCCGCCTTCCACGCGGATCACGTAGTGCATCCACTCGTTGTCCTTGAGCGGCACCTTGTTGTCCTGAAAGTTGTAAACTCCGCCGGATTTCTTCCAGTCGGACTGGGTGTTGTTGACCTGGATTTCATAGCCCTTGGCCGGCCAGCCCTTTTCCTGGAACTCGGTGTTGATGAAGACTCCACCGTTTGAATGCTCACGGGTCATCACGTCGAGACGCAGTTCGTAGTTGGCGAATTTGGCGTTCTGAAACTTGCCGACATAGAAGGCATGCGAGCAGTCGCCCTTGGTCACGATGGCACCGTCCTCGACCTTGAATGCCTCCGGATTTCCCGAGGCCTTCCAATCGGTCATGGTCTTGCCGTCGAACAGCGGAGTGAAACCTTTTTCGGCCTCCTCGGCAGCGGTCAAGGGCATCACGAGGCAGGAAATGGCAAGGGAGACGGAACGGCAGTTGCGGATCATTGGAATCATGGCGGTGGGTTCAAGTTGGTGGAAGGCTGATTGGCTCTTGATCCCGCGATACTGGAGACCGCATTCGAACTTTCACGCATGATCATCAATTTGGAACGGGATTGGCAGAATCCGGGAGGTGGGAGGACAGCTTCTCCTCGAATGTCGCACTTGCCGGACAAAATGGCGCGGTTTGCACGACAGAATGGCTACCTGCATGATCCATGATTTTGGTCTGGAAAATCAAGCATCTGGAAATAAGCGATTTATGGAACTTAGGAGTGAGGGCACAGCGTTTGCTGTTTACAAAACAGCCACCAAATTCCCATTGAGTTGATGGGCGAAATCTGGCATTTTACGTAATTACAAGGTAGAGACAAAGAAATCCCAAAGAAAATTAGAATAATTCTAATCCCTCGGGCGTTCTACCCATAACCCCAGTCCTCACGACCATGGCCTACGAATCCGACAGCAGCCTCAAGCTCTACTTGAGGGAGATTTCCAAGACGCCACTTCTGACCCCTGAAGAAGAGGTCGCCTTGGCCAACCGCATCAAGAAGGGAGACAAGGCGGCGCGGTCCCAGATGATCAGCGCCAACCTCCGCCTCGTGGTGAAAATCGCCCAGGACTACTCGAACTACGGGCTCCCGATTTCCGACCTGATCTCCGAGGGCAACATCGGCCTGATGAAGGCGGTGGAGCGTTTCGATCCGGAAAAGGGCGGCAAGCTCTCGACCTATGCGGCTTGGTGGATCAAGCAGTCGATCAAGCGCGCCTTGGCCAACCAGTCGAAGACGATCCGCCTGCCCGTGCACATGGTCGACAAGATCGCCAAGATGCGCCGCATTTCCACGATCCTGGGAGAAGCGCTCGGTCGCGAGCCCACCGAGGAGGAACTGGCCGATGAAATCGGTCTGCCACGCCGCAAGCTGGCGATGCTTCGTCAGGCCTCGCAGCGTCCGACCTCTCTCGACGCGCCAATCAACGAAGGTGAGGCCACCGAGTATGGTGAAATCATCGGCGACGAGCGTGCCTCGAGTCCGTTCGAGATGCTCTCCGACAAGAATCTGCAGGGTCAGCTCGACGGCTTGCTCTCGGTGCTCGACCAGCGCGAGCGGCAGATCATCGACGAGCGGTTCGGTCTGACCGGCAAGAAGCCCCTCACGTTGGAGGAAGTCGGACGCGAGTTCGGCGTCACCCGTGAGCGCATCCGCCAGCTTCAGAATTCGGCTCTCACGAAGATGCGTCGCGCTCTTCGCAAGAAGGAAAAGCCGATGCCGAAGCCGATTGGCGCGCTGGCAGCGGAAGCCTGATGGTTTTTCGGGAAGTGTTTTGGGCGGGCGGTCGGAGATCTTCTGATCGCCCGCTTTTTTGTCGGGTCACGGAAGCATCCGCTCCAGTTCGCTGATCGAATCGACTACCACATCTGGCCTTTCCCCGAGGAGGGCACCTGTATCGTGGTAGCCCCAGGTGACGGCGACAGTGTACATCCCGGCGCGGGCTCCGGTTTCAACGTCGATGGTGGAATCCCCGATCATCACGCAGGCGGCGGGTGCGAGCCCGAGGGCAGCGGCGATTTCAAGGGCTCCGGCCGGATCGGGCTTTCGTGGCACAGTGGCGCGCTGGCCGAGGACAGACGCGAAGGCGATGTCGGGAAAAAGATGGCGGACGATTTCGATGGTGAAGTCGTGCGGCTTGTTGGAGAGCACCGCCAGTTGATGCCCGGCCTCAGACTGGCGCTTCAGCATCTCGGGCACGCCGGGGTAAATGTCGGTCCCGGCAGACCAGTTCGCCGCGTAGTGGATCTTGAAGGCGGCCTCAAGAGATGCGATTTCCTCCTCCGTCGCTCCGGGGCCGAGGGACTTGGTGACCAGCTCGCGGGCTCCGTTTCCGATGAAACGTCGAACAGCCTCCACCGAGTGTGTGGGCTTTCCCAGGTCGGCGAGCGCGAGGTTCAAAGAGGTCGCGATTCCGCGCAGCGAATCCACGAGGGTTCCATCGAGATCAAAAATCAGTCCGTTTGACACGGCCAAGACGCTGCCGGGCCGGATGGAATCTGAAAAGCCCTTAGAACTCGATCATGCTGACCAGTTCCGTGTCGCTGAACTTGTCGAGATGGTCTGCGGCAGCCACGAGCACTTCCGAGTCCGCTGCTTCCTGAATGCCCTCGAAGGAAACCTCCGCCGGGGTGGCCTCGACGACCCCCGTGTTGACTGCGGGAGCGACGAAGAAAATAGCTTGTGCCGTCAAGGCAATGGCGGCGGTGGCGGCGGTCAATCCACCGAGCGAAAGCGGCAGGGCAAAGCGCTTCCACCAGGGAGCCGGAGCCTCTTCCAGACGGATCGCCCGCATCACGTTGTCGGCGAAACGCGGACTCGCGACGACCGGACGAGCTTCATCGAGAAGCTTCCAGACGGCATCGGATTCCAACGAATC
>JAIYDT010000383.1 GCA_027487355.1 Verrucomicrobiaceae bacterium | reverse complement strand
CGGCCGCGAACGAAGTTGATGAACTTCGAGACATATCGCCGGAACATGCTGTCCTGCCGGGCTTGTCTAACACCTCCGACACAATCGAATCCGGCATCGGTTTTCTCCAACAGCACCGGGATTTCCTCGGGTGGGTTCTGAAGGTCGGCGTCGAGCGTGACAACGACCTCGCCCCGCACCCGCTCCAGGGCCGCCATCACCGCCATGTGCTGACCGTAATTGGCGTTGAACTCGATCACCCGCGTGACATCGGGACGCGCCGCATGCTGCTCGGCGAGGAGGACGTTCGAACGGTCGGCACTGCCGTCGTTGGTGAAGATGACCTCGTAGGAGCGGCCCAACGCATCGAGCACCGGATAGAGCCGCGAGAACAAGGTCGGCAGGTTCCCCTCTTCGTTGTAAACGGGGATCACCACCGAAAGCTGGATGGGATCGTTTGAACTCATATCTTCTGATAATCGGAGACCACGGAGACCAGGGCCGAAACCACCCGATCAACCTCGGGCAGCTCCATGGCTGGGAACAAGGGAAGCGTCAGGATGGTCCGACAGACGGATTCGGCGATCGGGAAATCCCCATCCTTCCAGCCGAGGCCTCGATAGAGCGTGAACAGGTGGATGGCCGGGTAATGCACACCGGTTCCGACGCCAAGATCCTTCAGTCGTGCCATCACTTCCGAGCGCTTCGGAAGGCCCTCACCTTCCGGCAGAACCACCTGAAACATGTGCCAGTTGCTCTGATCGAAATCACGTGGAGGCAGCTTCACGCCGAATGATTCGATCTTCGCCGCATCGAGCCCGGCGAAGTACCGGCGGACCAGCTCGCGACGTTTCGCGGTGAAGGCTTCCAGGTGCGGAAGCTGGCCAAGACCCACACGGGCCGCGACGTCGGTGAGGTTGAACTTTCCACCGCAGACCTCGACGTCCATGCCATCCATGCCGCTCCGGACGACTCCCTGCAGCCGGTATTGCTCGGCCAGTGACGCCTCTTCCGGCGTGTTCATCACGAGGCAGCCGCCTTCGATCGTGGTGAGATTCTTGTTTGGATGAAAGCTGAAGGAAACGAGATCGCCGAATGACCCGATGAGCCTGCCTTTCCACGAGCTGCCAATCGACTGCGCCGCGTCCTCGATCACGCGCAGGCCATGGCGCTTCGCGATGGCGTAGAGCCGGTCGCGATCGACCGGCAGTCCTGCGAGGTCCACCGGCAGGATGGCCTTGGTGGCGGGTGTGATCGCCTTTTCCACCGCATCGAGATCGAGATTGCGGGTGATCGTGTCGATCTCCACGAAGACGGGTCGCGCGCCGACCTCCAGGATCACGTTGCTCGTCGCCACCCAGGAAAGCGGTGTGGTGATTACCTCGTCGCCCGGGCCCATGCCTGCGAGACGAAGTCCGATCTCCAGCGTGCCGGTGCCGGAGTTGAACGCTCTAACAGGTCGGCCACCGAACAGGGCGGAAAGCCTCGACTCGAATTCCTTCACGTTCGGCCCCGAGGTGATCCAGCCGGAGCGCAGGACCTCGCAGACACCGGCGATGGTTTCCTCGTCGATCGTCGGGCGGGTCAGGGGAATGATGGGGAGTGCCATGTTCACAACGTGGAGGGGGATTTCACCACCAGGATGAGCTTGTCGCTTTTCCCGATGATCTCATGGGGCCCGGCGGTGCCGGCGAACCAGGTGTCATAGTACCAGGTCCGCATCAGGGCGTAGGTGGTGCCCGGTTCGGCCCATTGCTTGAAGAAGTCCTCGCGATTCAGATAGCGGCCGGCGGAGACCTCGGGCTCGGCGTCGATGCCGAACTGCAGTTCGCCCTCATATTCCACCACGCTGACCAGGCGGTTCAGATAGACAGGCAGATCCTGCTGATAGATGCCGAGGGTGTAGAGCCGGTCCTCGGGTTTGATCCGTGACTCCAGGATGGCGGCGAAATCCTTGCTCGAGGAGTTGTCCAGATCCTTGGCGGCAAAGGTCAGGGTGAGGAGGAACAACGCGGTCGAACCCGCAATGGCGACTCGCACCCGCGATGCCTGGTTCCTGCGGATCAAACGGGACGTCACTCCGGCACCCAGCAGCAAGCCCCCGACGAGCCATGTCTTCAAGACCGGCAAGTGCGCCTGGAAGTCAGGCTGATTCTTCGGCGCGCGCATGACGATGACCGCAGCGGCAAACAGCACGAGGAAACCCACAAACACCCAGGCTCCCGCCCGTCCACGCTTCAGGTCACCTGTCGAAAAGACTTCTGTTAGATAAGTCCCCAGCAACACCGCCAAGGCGGGAAACACCGGCAGGATATAGGGAATCAGCTTCGATTGGGACTTTGAGAAGAACAACACGATGAAGGCGATCCAGATCACCAGGAACCAGGCCTCGGGATGCTCGCGTCGCGCCTTCCAGCCACCGGTCAGGGCATTCTTCACCGCCTGCCATCCGAAGATCGTCCATGGAAACAGCCCACCGATCAGCACCGGAAGAAAGAACCACCACGGCTCATAGCGGCCATGCACTTTTGTGGTGAATCGCAGGAAGTGCTCGTTCACGAAATAGAACCAGGTCCAGCCCGTGTTCTGGCTCAGCTTGTGAAGCTCCAGCCCCCGGGCATAGCCGGGCCAGACCGTGCCGTCCGCGCTCGGATTCGCCAGCGCTGCGAGCACATGCCACGGCGCCGCGATTCCAAGGAACAACAGGATTCCCAGAATCGGATGGAACGGCCAGAGCGACTTCCAGCGGTTCAGCAGCAGCAGCCACAGGAACGCGACCGCGCCCGGCAACATGAAGCCGATCAGCCCCTTCGTGAGCGTGGCCAGCGCCATGAAACCATAGAACGCGAGGAAGAAGCCGAGCCGCTTGCGACCCGCGGATTCCCTCACGGCCAACAGGAAGGCGAACAAGGCCCCGGCCATTTCCACCGCCACCGCCATGTCGAGCAGCAGGATGTGGGTCAGACCGTAGTAAAGCAACGACGTGGCAAGCACCACGGCCGACCAAATCCCCGCCGTGCGACCGTGCAGGACACGCGCCGCCACGTAGGTCATCAGCACTCCGAGCACCGCGAACAGTCCGTTCCAAAGACGGGCGGTGAACGGGTTCACCCCGAAAGCCTTGAAAGTGATCGCGGTCAGCCAGTAGAGCAGCGGTGGCTTCTCGAAGTACTTCACTCCGTTCAGCCGAGGAGTGACATAGTCTCCGCTCGCCGCCATCTCACGAGGGATCTCGCTGTAGCGTCCTTCGTCCGGATTCGCCAATGGTCGCATGCCCAGCAAACCACAAAGCCAGAGGCTCGCGGCCAGAGACAGCAGAAGCAGATCCTTGATCCAGGAAGATCGGGAATGGACGGGAACCAATGGCATGCACGCAGGCTCAAGCGATGCACTCTCGCTCGATCACCCGGGAGGTTTGCCAGAACCTTCATGAGAGCTTCATGAGAAGGCCGGGAGCCTCGTCACTGACCGGAATTCTTCACTTTCATCCGGTCTCGCAGCAGGCTGGCCACCAGCACCACGACCACCACCAGTGCCACTCCGACCGGCAGCAAACCCCATTCTCCCGTGGCAAATGAATGACCGGCGGTCAGGTATCCCAGCGCAATCAGGACCTCGGCCGCCATTGACACGATCAAGTAGGGGCGCAGCGGCAGGGATGCGAGACCAAGCAGGAGGTTCTGGACCATCAGCGGCGCACCCGGAGTGATGCGCACCAGCAGAATGACCTTCCAGGCCGGCAGCCCGCTGAAATCGGGGAGCGAGGCCCCGAAGCGTTTCAACAACCGGGCCACGGGAGCCCGGAAAACACGGGAGGCATAGTAGCTGAGCAGCAGGTTCAGCATCAGGCCGAGACAGATCCCGCCAAGCGTCCCAGCAAGCCCATAGACCGGCGAATACACCGCCCCCGCCGCCAGATACATCGCCGTCACCGGCACGCCGACCAGCGGAAGGATCCCCACCAGCACGATGAACAGCGGAAACGGGGCCGACCTCACCCAGCCCAGCACGTTTTCCACCCACCCATGCCAAAGCGCCAGCGCCTGATCCGGCGAATGCCTCCAGAACCAAGCCCCCGCCAGCATCACCACGATCAGGCAAATGGCCAGCCGGTGGCGATGTCGGTGGATCAAGGACTTCATGAGCAGACGGGAGCTTCGGCAGCCACCGCTCCCGCCGCAAGGCAACAAGCAAGCTCAAGGAGCGTGGGCGTCCCACCCACGAATCTTCCTCTTCCCTCGTGTCAGGATGCCCACGCTCCTTGAAGACCAGCCAGTCGTTATCATGTTTCATCACCTTCCCGCTCAGACCCCACAGGAGTGTGGTGACTCCACAAAAACGGCCCGCCTTTTCGGGGCGGGCCGTTGGGGAGACTCCTTGAAGCGGAAGATTACTTCGCGGCTTCGACGACGGCTTCCTTGGTGATGTCGAGCTTCTTGAAGACGGTGTCGCAGGGGGCGCTGTGTCCGAAGCGGTCGATGCCGAGGACCTTGCCTTCGGTGCCGACGTATTTCCACCAGAGTCCGGTGATGTCTTTCTATTTGTCTGTCCCTTTGTCTTACTGTTCGGCTTTATCTGTCGTCGGGTCTGACTGAGGTTGATGAGTGTAGGCAAACAGAATCCCGGCGTCTGCCAGAGTCACCTTAGCCGCTCGTAGGAATGCCAAGGCTTCAGGGTCAGGAGCGAACCGAAACCAAACGTGAATCTCAATTACTTCGGATGCCGGTGTCGGATAGATCTCTCTAACCTGCCCGGAATCCACGAAATCCAAATAATCATTGATCTTGGCTTGCAGGATGTGAAGTCGCTCCACCCCATCAAACGGCATGGATACCGTTCACCCAAAGAAGTCTCTAACGGTGCACTTCACTCTTGAACCCAAGCGTTTGTTGGTTGTGTGTTTCGGTCATGGTTTGTGCTGATCGTGTAGGTGAGTGCCGACGAGTGATGTGCCATCCGGCAAGCCGCCCCAAGACTGGCCAATCCAAGTCCACAGGTCAACAACAGCAATCTCCCTCGCTGGCTCAAAGTCTGGCTCCTGAACAAGACCCTTCGTGACGTAAAGGATGTTCATGGTGCGGACTCTGGCTGTGACAAATCCCTCCTGTAGTCTGCCGATGTCCAGAATCTCCACATCTCGACGCACATCCCGGGCAATGAATCGAGAAATCGTCTTTCCAACCTGATACCGGCCATGCCGTCGTCTGGAGTATAAGGCGAAAGCCGACAGCCACAATATGACGCCAACAATGGTCAGCCCAATAAAGGTAAAAAGCGGATGATCTGCTGCAAAACTGTAACTGCGTGCAAGCATCCGCTGCACAAAGCTAGCGGCGAGCATGGGAACCAACCAAAGGAACAAGGTCGTTCGGATAATGCTGAGCCAGAGAGGACGATTCATTTGGTCATTCCGGGCGAACGATGAGCACATCCACCACTAGAAGCGGGGGCGGATGTGGATCGCGGAGTTAGTGTTGTAGTTACGGAAAATCATGGAAACAGGGCGGCTTCTAGTGGTTGGATGATGCGTCTTGTTGGGCGATCTTATTTGGCTCGACCGTTCTAGGATCTTCGCTGAATTCGGCAATAAGCCGGTCCTCTGCGGCAACTAGATCATTGTGCTCAATCCCCACTTTGGTGAAAACCTCTCGAACCCCCGCCAATAACGAATGAAGGGCAGGAACAGCAAAATCTGTTCCCTTCGGAATCTGGTCGTACGGCAAGAATATCGAATACTCGACGCTGCGGTCCTTCCTAAACACAGATGGTCCACGAATCTCTACAGTTTCGATCGCTCGCTTTGCACTAATCCGAATCATCAGGCTCCAATCTTCTCCATATCGGGCAAGGAAATCGGGACCTTGGCGGACTAGCCCTGACACTGTCTCGCCGAGTCTCTTCTGAAAGTAGATGGTCCATGGAAATGTGACTCCTGGAGTCGCGTAAATCTGACCGAAGCTGATCTGCATTCCTCGTGTAGTAGTTCTTTATTTCTGCCCAACAGTGTTGTTAAACAACCTGTCGTATTTAGGGGGTATTGAACAACCGGTGGCTGATTCGGGGCAAAGGCAACCCGGAGTTACGGAGTTTGACGACCTTGGTCATGATGCAGATTTT
>JAIYDT010000526.1 GCA_027487355.1 Verrucomicrobiaceae bacterium | reverse complement strand
CGCCCCCTACGACTGGCTCGCGAACGGACGCTTCACCGGCATTGTGCTGATGAACGCGCTGCACCTTTACCCGATCCTCTACATGAACATCGCCGCGGCCTTGTCGAACCTCGACCCGGCCATGGAGCAGGCGGCGGAGAACCTCGGCTGCTCGCCATTTCGACGCTTCTGGAAAATCACGTTGCCGCTTGCGATGCCCGGCGTGTTCGCGGGCGCTTCGGTGGTTTTCATCTGGGCCTTCACCGAACTCGGAGTGCCGCTGGTCTTCGACTTCGCCCGCGTGGCTCCGGTGCAGATCTACGACGGCATCAAGGGCCTCGACAAAAACCCGATCCCCTACGCACTCACCGCCATCCTGCTGGTGGTGGCCGCGCTCGTGTTCGCCTTTTCCAAGCTCGTCATGGGCCGCTCGCCGCTCGGCACGGCACCGCGACCGAAGGGTCGGATGAACGTCGAGAAGGTCGGTGGCGTGAAAGGCCTGCTCTGCGCCGCAGTTTTCGCTGCGGTGTTCATCGTAGCGTCCATCCCGCATCTCGGCGTGCTGCTGCTCTCCGTGGCTGAAACCTGGTATGGGTCGGTCATCCCCGAGCACCTCACGATGCGTCATTACTATGAGGCGCTCGGCAATGGTCTGGTGGTGCCCTCGATCCAGAACAGCCTGATGTATGCCTCCTGCGCCACCTTGCTCGCGCTGGTCATCGGGCTCGGCGTGGCCTGGGTGGTGGTTCGCAGCGACCTCAAGGGCCGTGGCTTCCTCGACACGATGGTCATGATGCCGCTCGCCGTGCCGGGACTGGTGATGGCCTTCGGTTATCTCGCCCTCTCGCAGGAGGGAAAGGCCTTCCATTTCCTCGTCGGGGAAGGGGGTAGCCCGTTCTTCCTGCTGGTCATCGCCTACGGGATACGACGTTTGCCATACATCGTCCGCTCCGCCGTGGCCGGACTCCAGCAGAGCAACATCATGCTCGAACAGGCTGCTGCCTCGCTGGGAGCCAATCCCTTCCGCACCCTGCGCCGCGTTTCGATCCCGCTGATCGGCGCAAACCTTGCCGCCGGTTCGATCCTCGCTTTCGCCTTCGCGATGCTGGAAGTCAGCGACAGCTTGATCCTTGCCCAGCAGGCCCAGCATTACCCGATCACCAAGGCGATCTACACCCTCCTCAGCACCCTCGGCAACGGCACCGAACTCGCTGCGGCGCTCGGCGTCTGGTCGATGGCCTTTCTTTCCGTCGCCATCATCGGAGCCGCCGTACTTGGCGGTAAACGCGGCGGGCTGTTTAAGGTTTGAGGAGAAGGGTCAAGTTTTCAGTTTTCAGTTTCAAGGAAGAGGAAGAGGGGATTCCACAGGGGTTTGTGGCACTGTTAGAGAAACTGATGTGTAGAAGCGGGATCAAAGATCTTTCAGCAGCTTGAGATTCTCCTCGCTCGTTTCGGAGATCGTGCGGGCCAGGCTCAGGTTGATCCATTTCGGATGGATCCTTTCGCGGAGCTTGGCCAGTTCATCGGTCTTCATCTTGTCGATCTCCTCCTTGGGCTTGTCCTTGGCCATCTCCGGCAGAGATTGGATCATCAGCAGAGCCATTCCGTCCCCGGGATTTCCAAAGCACTCGACCTGGGCCCATGAGCCACGCACCTGAAGGACCTTGAAACTGGTCTGACGCAGGGATTCCGAATCCTTGGGAAAGACGATGTCGTAGTAGCGCCCGGTCTCAAGGGGTGGAAGCATCGCGCCGGAACCGGCATCCGGCTTGCACGACGACAGCCCGATGAAGGCGAGCAGAAGCAGCGCGGAGGGTTTCATGCGTGTGGAGCTTAGAGCGAATGCGAATCCTAACCACCCAGGCCTTCGTGATCGTGCGGCTCCTCCATGTCCACCTCACGCACCCGCTTCTTGTCGCGGATTTCCTCGACCTGCTTGCGGAGCTGCTCGCGGAGTTCCACGCCGTTGGAAATGGCGGGCAGGGTGAGCTTCGGCATCGAGCGGTCCGAGGTGTCGAGCAGCACCGAGGCAAGGCCGGTCATGCGCATCCACAGCGGACGCTCCATGGCGATGTCCTTCACACGGTAGAGTTCGATTTCGTCGATCTTCTGGTTGAGGATGCCCTCGGTCACGCGGAGACGCTCGGAGGTCAGTTCGAAATGGGTGGACCGCACCAACAACCACCGCAAGGCGACGTAGAGCAGCGGCACGATCTCGAAGGGCCAGGCAGGAGGAAAAAACGCGATCCCGATCCCCACCGCCAGGGCGATCAGGAAATGCCCAAGATTCAGCCACTGCGACGGACGCCCTTTCCACAAGGTTGTTTCACCACTCATGCGGGCATCATGGAACGCGAACTCCCTTGGGTAAAATCAAAATCACAGGGAGCTTTGCCGCCTTCCGACTGAAGGACGTCTTCCTGCGTGGCTCATGCGATCAGTCTGCAAGGGCCCATCCATATTGACGCAGCCCGATGACGATGATGGCCAGCCAGACTAGAAGGCCTGCAGAACAGGCCAGCCTCAATGATTGCTTGAAACAGACACGCGCGATCAATCCAGCCATGAAAATGCCCACAAGAGCGAACAACTGCAACGCGAGCCAATGGATCGCCTCGTCATGCCAAGGAGGGTAGGTGAGTCCCATGGCTTCCGATTCCGACTGCGAGGGGATCTCACCTGCCATTCGGCCTTTTGTCCAAGCGTAGAGGGGAATTCCCGCCCCGAGCGCTCCAGGTGCAACGGCAAGGAGCAGGGAAAAATGCCTTATTCTTGATGGCATCATGGGGAAACGTAATCCAACTGAGGCTTCACGCCCAAGGAAAGAGCGCGCTCACTCCTCGGGCAGCGGCTGGCCTTTGGTTTCGGGGAGGAATGGCAGGGCCACGAGACCGAGCAGGAAGATCACGCACATGATCGAAGCGGAATCGCGGAAGGCATCGATCTTCGCGGTGGTCTTTGCCAGATCGATCACGGCCGTGGCCGCACCGCTGCCCGCCGCTGCGACTGCTTCTGCCTCGGCCTTCTTTGCCATGTTTGCCGCGAGCACGCCGAGCGTGAAAGGCCCGGTTGCAGCCAGATAGCGGCCGACGTTGTAGCAGAAAGAAACGCCGGTGGAGCGCAGGCGGGTTGGGAAAAGCTCGGGCAGATAGATCGAGAATCCAGCAAACACCGAAAGCTGGAAGAAACCCATCAGCGGAGCCATCCAGAGAATGTCGCTCGTGCTGTTCAGTTTCTGGAACACGAAGATCGTCACCAGCATGGCGCAGATGTAGAAGATCGCGAAGGCCTTCTTCCGGCCCAGACGCTCGGTCACCCGCGTGAAGGCCATCATGCCGAAGAAGGCTCCGAAATTGAAGGCCAGCAGGTTGACCGACATCCAGATCTGCTTGCCCTTGATGACCTCGGCGGCCTCCTTGCCCTGTTCCTTGAGATTGCGGGCAATGATGTCACCCACCATGTCGCTGGAGAAGACACCGATGCCCCACAGGCCGATCACTCCGGCACAGGAAAGCAGCATTCCCAGCAGGGCGTGCTTCCGCCATTTCGGATGGCCGAAAAGTTCGCGGTAGGAGCCTGATTTCTTGCCCTGTGCGATAGCCTTGTCCCGTGACTCGATCCAGGACTGTGGTTCCTTGAGACGCATCTGGATGCTCGCGGTGAGCAAGGCAGGGGCCGCGCCGATGACAAACAGCCATTTCCAGTATCCAGGGCCGAAGTTGTTGAGAGCGATGCCCAAGCCGATGAAGCCAGCGGCGCAATTTCCCACTGCGGAAAAGGACTGAAGCACACCGAGTGCACGAGGCCGGATGTGGTTTGGCACCGTGTCAGCGACCAGGGCGACCGACAGACCGAACACCCCACCCACGCCGAGGCCGGTGATGAAACGATACACGGCGAAATCCGCGAACGTGACCGAGAGCGCGGAAAGTCCGGTGGCAATTGAATAAAGTGCCACGGTCAATGCTAGCATCTTGGCCCTGCCGAAGCGATCTCCGAGCGATCCAAAAATCATGCCACCGGTCGCCCAACCAAGCACAAAGATCGATGTCGCGAGACCTCCGTAAAACTTGGGGTCCTGGCCCGGCTTGAGCAGCTGGGCCATCGCCGGACTGCGCGCCAGATTGAAAAGCTGCTGGTCCAGGCAGTCGAACAGCCAGGCGAGAGTCGCGACGATGAACACGAAGCGCTGATAGGGCTGGAGCTGAGACCACCAGCTTTTCGTGGAAAGGGCAGGATCCGAAGAGGAATTTGTCATACAAGTGGTGCTGACAAGCCGGAGGGGTTTGAGGTCGTTGTCATGGGTTGCCCGTTGACTCCAACGGACCGGCCGTCGCAGGGCAAGGAAAGAAGGAGCTTTCACGCGAATTGGGTAAGGACAAAGCTTCGATTCTCCTTGGCCGGAAATCCCGTGGCATTTATCCGTCCGCAGGGCGTTTTTCCTGAAAACAGCGCCTGCCAACCCAACCCACCACTCGATCTCCCATGAAATTCGGAATCATCGGCGCCGGCATGATCGGCCGCTTTCATGCCAAGGCCATCCAGGAAATGACGGGTGGCGAGCTCCACTCTGTCTTCGATCTCCGCGCGGAAGGTGCTGAAAAACTCGCCTCAGAGTTTGGCGCGAAGGCCTACAGCGACATCACCGCCTTTCTCGCTGACCCCGAACTGGAAATCGTCACCATCGGCACTCCCTCCGGCTCCCACCTCGACCCGGCCCTTGCCTCGCTCAACGCCGGCAAGCATGTCATTTGCGAAAAGCCCCTCGAAGTCACTCCGGAGCGCATCGACCTGATGATGGCCGCCGCCGAGTCGAACGGGAAAACCCTCGCCGCCGTCCTCAACCGCCGCTTCCACCCGGCGATGGAGCATTTCAAGGCCGCCTCGACCTCCGGCCGCTTCGGCAAGATCACCTCCGCCTCCTGCTATGTGAAGTGGTGGCGCACCCAGGAATACTACGACTCCGCCGGCTGGCGCGGCACCTGGGCCCTCGATGGCGGTGGTGCCCTGATGAACCAGTCGATCCACACGATCGACGCCCTGCTCCACATCGCCGGACCGGTGAAAGCCGTGACCGCCCGCATGGACCTGATCGCCCACGAGCGCATCGAGGTCGAGGACGCCGCCGTGGCCCTGCTTGAGTTTGAAAACGGCGCGCTCGGCGTGGTCGAAGGCTCCACCGCCTGCTGGTCGTCCACCGGTCATCCGGCCGAAGTCCAGGTCTGCGGCACCCAGGGTTCGGTTTTCCTGGCCGACGAATCCTTCAAGATCTGGGACTTCGCCGACAGCCGCGACGAGGATGCCTTCATCCGCGAAAACCTGATGACCACCTCCGCGAAGGGCCTCGGCGCGAACGATCCCACCGCGATCAACGTCACCGGCCACATCCGCAACTTTGAGGAAGTCGTCCAGTCGATCGAACAGAAGCGAGTCCCGACCGTCAGCGCCGAAGAAGCCCGCAAGGCCGT
>JAIYDT010000403.1 GCA_027487355.1 Verrucomicrobiaceae bacterium | reverse complement strand
CAGGCGCGGTGATCGAGGAAAACACGGCCAGCCTCCTGGTTGTTAGAGATGGCGTCAGCGGCCAGCCAAGTCGATTTGTCAGACTGCGCGTGGTGGCTCCGTGAGCTTCAGCGAAGCTGCCCGGTGAAGCCCTGTTGGCGCAGGTTTTCAAAAGCCGCCATCACCTCGGCTGGCACTTCCTGAACGGACGCGAAACCGAGCTCCGGATAGTCGAGGATGCGCTGGAAATCCCCAACCATGGCCTCGATCACCAGGCGCTCCGGAATTTCCTCCGTGACGTAGTCGCTGAACGAGAGGCGCGGTGACGTCACGCGGAGGGAAATTCCGGGCCACTGCACCTCCATCGCGGCGAGGACGCGACGCTCCATGTAGGGCTTCTGCACCGCGAGAATGTTCTTCGGATAGAGTCCTCTCTCTAACAGAAGCTCGCGGCTGAAGCGGATGTTTTCGCCGGTGTTGGTCGATCGGTTCTCGATCAGAATCGCCTCCGCAGGCACCCTGAGTTCGCACGCCCGCGCGGCGAACTGCTCCGCCTCGGTTTCCGTCCATCCCTCGGTCAGACGACCGGTGCCACCGGAAAACAGGATCATCGGCGCGAGGCCCTGATGGAACAATTCCGCCGCCCGATCGGCGACCCGGAGGTCATTGCTGCCGAGAACGAAGATCAGATCCGATGCGACAGGTTGATGATGAACCTGATGGTAGTTCCAGAGGACAAGGGCGTCGGTCATTTCCATGAGGAAAGGCTTCCTCAGAGGCGGCGGCGACGCAAGAGGCACATCATCCCGATCGATCCGAGAAGCGCCGCATGCGTTTCCGGCACGTAGGTGATCACACCGGTGGTGGCGAAGCCAGAGGTGTCCCATGCCCCATAGGCCTGGGTGCTGGCTCCAGTGAAATCGAAGGTCGGCGTCCCGCTGACGGTGCCACCGAAGGTCGCGAGGTCAAAGCTGTCGTTGAAGGCAACCGTGTAGCCACTGGTGATGAAGGCGATCGTGCCGCCTGAGACGTTCAGGGCACCGGTGCCGAGATCGACGCGGTCGTTGATCCCATTGCCAGTCGCGCCCACCTGCCAAAGCCCGCTCATCGTGAGGCTGCCGAGATTCAGCGTGCCGATCGAGGAATCTGCCGTGGTGGCTCCGGTGCTGAGGGTTCCGTTGATCCCGATCGAAACGGCGCCACCCACGGTGCCATTTCCGCCGAGAGTGCCGCCGGTGACCGCGGTCGCGGTGTTTCCGAGGGTGCCGGTGACCAGGAGCGTGCCAGCGGAGACCGAAGTACTACCGGTGTAGTTGCTGATCCCGCTGAGGGTGGTGGTGCCGCCGGTCTGGCTGACCGACCCTGTCCCGCCGATGGCGTTCCCGACATTGACTGAGTTGCTGCGGTTGAAGGTCAGGTTCGCGTTGTTGGTGACCGCGCCGCTGCCGAGGGTGCCGGCCGATCCTGCGACCTGGAGGCTGCCGTTGCTGATGGAGGTGGAGCCGGTGTAGGACGAAGCCCCGGAGAGAACGAGGGTGCCGGCACCTTGCTTCGTCAGGTTCCTGGCCGAGCCATCCTGCCCGAGCCCGCCCGACAAGGTCAGGGTTCCAGCGCTCACGGTGAGGGTCCGGTTCGCACCTGCCATCTGGCTGGCACCGGAAAAGGTCATGTCGTTGGTGCCGGTGAAGGTCGGGCTGCCTCCACTCATGGTCAGTCCGTTCGCCACCGTCAGCGAGCTGCCCGTGGCGTTGTCGAAGTTGCCGTTGCCGGAAATGGTGAGGGCTCCAGTGCCGAGGGCGGTCGCGCTTCCGACCTTCAAGGTCACCGCACTCTGAAGCGTGGTGCCGCCGGAATGACTGTTGTTTCCAGATACGGTCACGATGTGGTTGGCGCTGCCCGTGGTGACGCCGATGCGCAGAATGCCGGTGCCGGAGACGTTGTTCGCGAAGGTCCAGGTGTTGTCGCGGGAAAGAGTGAGGGTGCCGTTGTTGACGATGCTTGCAGTTCCGAGGTCACCGGTGGAGCCGACTGAGGTGGTGGTGTCGGTTCCGCCGATTCCTCCGACACGGACAAAGACGCCTGAGTTGATCGTGACTTGCCCACTCAGGGAGTTGGCGTTGGTGAGGATGAATCCGTTGTCGATGCTCATCGTGCCGGCTCCGGTGCTGGCGAAGGCAAGGTTCGCGGAACCCGAAAGAACCCCGTTGAGTTTCAGATAGCGCCCGCTTCCCGTGGTGTTCTGGTTGTCGATGATCGACGACGCGGCGACGTTGATGTTGGTGTTCCAGGTCCAGTTTCCCACCGAGATGCCACCGGAGGCGAGAGTTCCGCCGTTCAGCTTGATCGCATCGGAAGCCGTGCTCGTGCCCCAGGCGGTCGCTCCATTGCGGAGCCCTCGCAGGGTGGTGTTGGAATCGACGATCCATTTGCCATTGAAACCCGCGAAGCCCGCGCCATCGGTGAAGGTGAGCCCACCACCCTGGTTGGCATCGACCACGCCACCCCCGGTGACGGTGATGACCGTACCGGCCGAGCCGTCGAGGTTGGCATTCGCACCGCCGGTACCGGAAATGCCGAATCGGAGATTCCTTCCTGAGGCCAAGGTCCAGGTCTGGGTCGAGCCACTCAGGACGATGGTGGCGGCGTTGATCACCAGGTTCTGGTTGGCCGCACTCATGTCGATGCCGGAAGAGCCGATGGTGACCTGGCTGCTTGTGATGGCGGTGCCGGTGCCGCCGATCGAGACCAGCCCGGCGGCGGTGCCGGAAAGACTGCCGATCTTGATACCCTGCCAGGAAACCGGCGTGGAGGCGGTGAACGCGGAGGAAAGACTGCCCGCCGTGTTGTAGGTGCCCGACCAGGTGGCCACATCACTGGTGCCTGGGGCAGTTCCAAGTGCCCAACTGGTTCCGAGGTTGAGCACATTGGTGTTGTCACCCTTGATGATTTCCACGGCGAATCCGGGAAGCGATCCAGCCGAGAACACGACGACCGCCACGAGAAGACTTTTTGTTTTCAGAGGTTTCATGCTGGCTTGGGCTAATCTTCCTGAGCTGTTAGCAGTTTTGAGTCCAACCTCGCCCAGGCAAAGCATCAGGTGCTGGTTTGATCTCAAAACCAGTTTACCCATGATGGACACTCATGCGTTCCTGGGAAACAAT
>JAIYDT010000351.1 GCA_027487355.1 Verrucomicrobiaceae bacterium | reverse complement strand
GCGCCGGACAGGTCGATGCGAACCAGGGCATTTCCTTCCAGATTCTCCGACAGCACCGGCTTGGGCTCCGCATAGTCCGGATAATGATACTCCGCCTTCAGCCGCTGGCCATCGAGGGTGAGCACGAAGGTTTCGTCGAGGAACTCGGCTGCCACCTTGCGCATGGTGGAGTGATCGGCCTCCTCAAGCGTGGCCACCCAGGCCTTTCCGGCGGTGCCTGGATCACCTGGGGTTCCCTGTGGGATCTTTGGCCCGTCTTCGGGATAAAGGGCCCATGCCTCAAGCCACACCGAAGCCTGCCATTGACCATTTCCAGCGGAGATCTCCGACCTCACCTGCTTCATGGCATGGCCGGAGGCGAGGCCGTTCAGGGCCAGTAGAGCGAACAGGATCACCGCGATCCGGCGGAGCATTCCAAGGCATGCGTCGATCATCCACTGGCTATTAGCGATCAACTTTCGAGCTGGCGATCAGGAGTTCAGGAAATTTTTGCCAGCCAGTCGATTCGCCGCTGGAGCTTGAGTTGACGCTCGGTGGAAGGATCCGGATAGAGGATGGGATACCAGGCGCTCATCACCGCTGCCCGGGCGATGAGGCTGTGATGAAGGGCGGAGGAATCAATCAAGCCACCAGCCTTTCGATAGGCATCAAGGATGGCATCGGCGGTCTGATGATCCTCATCGAGAATCCGCGTATTCCAGATGATCGAGGCAAGATCCCATTCGACCGGTCCCAGGAAGGTGTCTTCCCAGTCGGTCCACAGCAGGCCGTCGGTGGTATTGAGAAGATTGCCGCCATGGGCATCTCCGTGGAGAGGCTGGAGCGGAAGGTCTTTCAGGGCAGCGAGCGAAGACGTCAACCGTTCATGAAAGAGTTCGAGGATTGAATGAGGAAACAGGCTCCGGCGTCCCAAGGTCTCTAACAGGTCGATCGTTTCAGTGAGAATGCCAAGTTCCGGCAGAGGATCGGGAAAGGACCGGAGCACTTCATGACAACGATGCAGCGCGCCGCCGATGAGTCCGGGATGAGCTTCGTCCTCCAGAATGGTGACGAAGCGCCAGAAGTTGATCGGATAGCCGAGGTGCTCATAAGGACCCGGAGGAAGATCGGGATGAAGTGGGATGACCGGCGCGCCATTTCGTGCGAGGTGCAGGGCGACGGCGTTCTCGCGCTCAAACCATCCGGTGCCCTGCCGTGGGCCGTCACGATCCATGACGATCCGTGCCACCAGCGACTCACTCAGCCGCAGAACGAGGGTGCTGCCGTGTTGGAGAACGTCGCAGCGGTCGGATGCGAGACCATGATCGCTTGCCACCTCGATGGCGGCACGAATGGGAAGATCCAGCTCTGACATTCCAACAGCAGATATTCTAACAGAATTCATTTCAGCGACAACGTTCCCCTCATTTCAGGTCGGCGATCAGTCTGACGAGGGTGCGCACGCCCCAGCCGGTCGGGCCCTTGGGATAGAGGCCTTCCCAATCCGAATCGCCTTCACTGACTGCGGTGCCGGCGATGTCGAGATGGACCCATGGGGTGGTGGGCATCTGTTTCGGAGCATCCTTTCCAACGAAGAACGAAAGGTAGGCGGCCCCGGTGCCGGCATGGGCGAAGCGGTAGGGTGAGGAGTTGTGGAGGTCGGCGATGGAGGACTTCATCTTTTCCCTCAACTCATCCTCCAGCGGCAGGCGCCAGACCTTCTCGTCGGAGCGGCGTGCGGCCTGATCCAGCCGCGCCATGAGATCGTCATTGTTGCAGAAGGCTCCGGTGGTGGTCTTTCCGAGCGCAACGAGCACGCCGCCCGTCAAGGTGGCGGCATCAATCACGGTGGTCGGCTGATAGGCATCAGTCCCCCAGGCAAGTGCATCTGCCAGAACGAGTCGGCCCTCGGCGTCGGTATTGGTGATCTCGCAGGTGACTCCATTGACGTGGGTGATCACGTCATCGAGACGGTAACAGTTCGCGTCGATCATGTTTTCGGCGATCGCGAGGATGCAGACGACGCGTGTGCGGAGTTTCAGAAGGGCGATGGCTTCCATGACGCCGAGCATGGTGCAACCGCCGGACTTGTCGGCCTTCATGCCCTTGCCGCCGTCGGACTTGATGGAGAGGCCGCCGGAGTCGTAGGTGACGGACTTTCCGACCAGAAGGACGGGCCGAGTGGTCTGCTTTCCGCCGGGATTCCATTCAAGAATCACGAGCCGTGGAGGATCCGCCGAGCCGGCTCCGACGGCGAGCAGGCCGCCCATGCCGAGTTTGGCGGCGGCCTTGGCGTCGATGATCTTGAAGGACATGCCGTGTGTCTTCGCGATCGACTGGGCATGGGCGGTCAGTTGGGAGGGACCAGCCAGGTTAGGAGGCGTGGCGGCGAGGCGTCTGGCGGTATTGACCGCCTGGCCCAGGAGCAGGCCCTCGCGGAAGCCCTTGTGGAAACGAGAGTCGAGCTTCACCGACACCCCGGAGGTGGCGGACTTGGTCGAGGCGGTTCCAGCATAGGGCTTGGTGTCGAAGGTCGCGATCGAGATGCCTTCGGCCAGGGCTCGTCCAACAGAGTCCACGTCACTGACGTCTGTTAGAAAAGAGGTATCAAATGAAAGCGCCTTTGCTCCTGTCGAAGTGAGTGATTTCACGGCGCGAGCGGCGGCCAGGCGAAGGGACTTGGTGGATGCGGAGGCGTCCAGGCCGAGGAGGCAGTATCGGGTTCCATCCGTGTCGAAAGCCAAGCGGACGAGTTCGGCCCCGACCTTGGTGCCCGCAAGTGCGGTTTTGAATGGATTCGGGGGATTGGTACCAGCGGGAAGCAGCACGACCTGGAGAGAGTCCTTGAGGCTGGGCTTGCTGGTGAGAAGTCGGATCGGAGCACTCATGAAGGTGAGGTTGAATGGGGAGCCAAAGGGTTCGCAATGAGACTAGGGGAGGAATTGGATGGGGCTCACGATTAAAAATCGGGCCAGCCGAATTCATGATGGCAGTCGGTCTTCCATCACAATGTCCGGTCAAAGTGTCCTGATGAAAGGCCTCGTTTCCATCGCCGCCGTGCAGGATGCATTCGTTGGGATGGTGGGATGCAATGATCCGGACAAGATCCTCTCAGTGACAGGTTCGGATGCAGGTCGTTCCGGCTGCAGAAGCATTCCTTGCAGCGGCTCCAATCCCTACGGCTGTAGCGTTGGTGTCATAGGATGTCCTTGTGTTCAGGATTCCAAGGGGTTCGCCGACAGGTTGGGCACGCGATGTGCGATCCAGATTCTGTTGGCAACTCATCTGCCCGAATCCCATGAAACACACCTCGCTCAAACTCGCGTCGCTTCTTGCCGCCGCCGCCGTCCTGTCAATCACCAGTTGCCGCAACACCGCCTATGGCGTTGCCAACGACACCGAACGAAACACCAGGAAGGTGGGTCACGGGGTCGAACGCGTCGGCAACAAGATCGGCCAGGGCATGGAACGCACTGGAGAAAAGATCCAGGATTCGACCCGCTAATGGTTTGGTTCGAGTTGGAAATGTCATTCGCTATTTGGACCAAACGACCGAACCCTTCCGGATGTCACTAAAACACAGAAAGCAGTTCGGCGTTTGGATGGACACCCACCATGCCACGGTCATCGGTCACGCGGATGCCGCGAGCCATTCGTTTTCCATCGTGGGCCATGTGGAGAATCCCATGACGGGAAACAATCCGGACGAGAAGACCGCCCATCACCATGAACAGGGCGCGCTGCATCATTTCTTCAAGGAGATCGCCCGTCACCTGACGAATGCCGAGGAGGTCCACGTTACCGGCACTGGCACGGCTCAGGAGCAGTTCATTCATTTCCTGGCGGATACTCCACAATTCAAGAGCACGGCCACCACCGAGGACACCTCCAACAGAATGAGCGATGAGGGCCTGGTGGCGTTCATCAGTGGAAGGTTCCACTGAGCACCGTCCGGCCTGAATTCCTGCGGTGAAGTGCAAGGCTGGTCCGCTCGCGACCGTTCTAGGGCCGAACCTTATGAATTCGACTCGACGTGATCTCCTGAAAACCACGGCCCTCGGTGGCCTTGCATCCTCCCTCGCCGGACTTCTTGGCGGCACCGGCACGGCAGACGCCGCCAATGGCCCGGTGACCCTCCCATCCGGTCACATCATTCGCCCGGATGTACTTCGTCCCCGACCACGCCCCGCCGGACAGCAGCCCGTTCACACCCTCACCACCAAGCCGCTGGAGAAGGTCCGCGTCGCCCACATCGGTCTGAGTCGTGGCATGACCCATGTGAACGACTCCCTCAATCTGGAGTTCGTGGACGTGGTGGCGGTCTGTGATCTTCGCGCCGAGCGTGCGAAGTCAGCGGCTGATCGCTGTGAGAAGGTCAGTGGCAAACGTCCGGAAGTCTATGGTGGTACCGAGGATATCTGGGAAAAGTTGGTGGCGCGCGAGGACATCGACGTGGTTTACATTTCCACCCCCTGGGCTTTGCATGTCCCGATGGCCGTCGCCACGATGCAGCATGGCAAGCATGCCTTCGTCGAGGTGTCTGCCGCTGTGACGGTGGATGAATGCTGGAAGCTGGTCGATACCAGCGAGCGCACCCAGCGCCACTGCGTGATGCTGGAGAACTGTTGTTATGGTGAGAATGAACTCTTTGTTCTCAACATGGTTCGCGAGGGTGTCTTCGGCGAACTCACGCATGCCGAATGCGCCTACATCCACGAACTGCGCGGCATGCTCTATGCCCTCGGGACCGAGGGCGACTGGCGGCGCGATTACCACGAGCAGTTCAACGGCAACCTCTACCCGACCCATGGACTCGGACCGGTGGCCCAATATCTCGGCATCGGGCGCGGCGATCAGTTCAAGTTCCTCGTCTCCATGAGTTCCCCGGAAAAGGGCCTCTCCGCCTGGCGGGACAAGCGCAATCCGAATGGCGGCAAGCACGCCAAGGAAACCTACATCTGCGGCGACATGAACACATCCATGATCAAGACCGAGCTCGGTCGCACCATCATGATCCAGCACGATGTCATCAGTCCGCGTCCCTACAGCCGGATCAATGCGCTGTCCGGAACGGGCGGCACCTTCTTCGATTACCCCGCTCGGCTCGCGATCGATGAGCCTCGGAAGTATCGCCTCGATGCCGGTGGCTCGCACGAATGGATGAGCGACAAGGACCTCGCCCGCATGCGCAAGCTCTTCACCCATCCGCTTTGGACCAAGCTGGCCGAACGCGCCAAAGGTGGCGGTCACGGCGGCATGGACTTCGTGATGAACTGGCGTCATCTCGACTGCATCCGCCAGGG
>JAIYDT010000525.1 GCA_027487355.1 Verrucomicrobiaceae bacterium | reverse complement strand
TCGTGGTCGGTGTGCTTGTGGTGGCGGCGATGGTCGGACACCCAGTTCAAGGCGGAGTTCTCAAACGCACAGGCCCCGAAGACCAACGTCGCGAGACGGATCGGCCACTTGGCGCGGAACGACAGGTGCGAGAACAGGCGGTGGTAGCCGAGCGTGATGCTCATCCCGGTGGCGATGATGTAGAACAGCAGCATTCCGAGCTGGAAGCCGTTGATGCCGTGATGCCAGAGGTAGATCGGGGAAGCGATGAGGGCCGTCAGGCAGATCACCCCGAGGAATGCGGTGTTGAGCCAGTTGACCCGTTCGAAGGGAATCTTGAGGTTCATGTGGATTGGTTAGAAGAGGATGAGGGTTGTTTACGAGAAGGAAGCGACGAGGTCAATCTCCGGCGCGGCACCCTGAGGTCAATAGAGCCCTGATCAGAATCGCCGCACGGGATTTCGCAAAATCCGGTCATTTCAGCCGCGAAATGAGCGGCCGCCGCCACCGCCGGACGAACGGGCTGGGCCGCCACGTCCCCCACCCTGCTGTGGACGACCGCCTTGCGGGCGACCTCCCTGGCCACGACCCCCACCCCCGCGCGGCGGAGCCGGTGGGACGTAGGAGTTCGGGGAAAGCTTCGGCTCGTCGCCTTCGAGGACCGAGCAGGTCAGGCGATTGCCGGTGAGCTTTTCGATGTCGCGCAGCTTTTCCCGGTCCTCCGGGGCCACCAGCGTCACGGAAACACCCGTCGATCCGGCGCGACCGGTGCGGCCGATGCGGTGAATGTAGTCTTCCGGCACCATCGGCAGGTCGAAGTTGATGACGTGCGAAATCCCGTCGATGTCGAGCCCGCGGGCGGCGACGTCGGTGGCGATGAGCAGCCTCACCTCACCCTTGCGCATCTGGTCGACAGTGCGCTTGCGGACGCCCTGGCTCTTGTCGCCATGGAGGGCGGCACAGGCGTGGCCGTCCTGCTGGAGGGCCTTGCACAGGCGGTCGGCGCGACGCTTCGTGCCGGTGAAAATGACGGCCTGCTGGAGGGTCGGGTCGCCGAGCCAGTGATCGAGGAGGCGGCGCTTGTGATCGACGCTGTCGACGTGGAACATGCGCTGGTCGATGCCCTCGTGCTTCACCTTGTTGGCGGCGAGTTCGACCTGTTCCGGCTGGTTCAGCAGCTCCATGGCCACCTTTTTCACCGCGCCTTCCAGCGTGGCGGAGAACAGCAGGCCCTGGCGCTTCTGCGGGAGGTAGCTGGCGATCTGGCGGACCGGCTTCACGAAGCCCATGTCGAGCATGCGGTCGGCCTCATCGAGGACCAGGAATTCCACGTTGGAAAGGTCCACACGCTTCTGGTCGAGATGGTCGATCAGGCGGCCGGGAGTGGCCACCAGCAGGTCCAGCGGGCGGGAAAGCAGCTGATACTGGGGGCCGTAGCCGACGCCACCAACGACCAGCCCGAAGGACAGGCCGGAGTGCTTGCCGAAGCGGCGGGCCTCATTGAGGACCTGCTCGGCGAGCTCGCGGGTGGGGGCGAGGACGAGGGCGCGGGGGCCACGGCGACCGGTGCCAGGCTTCGCCATCAGGCGGTGCAGCATCGGCAGCACGAAGGAGGCAGTTTTCCCGGTTCCGGTCTGTGCGGAGGCCATCAGGTCCTTGCCGGCGAGGATGATCGGGATCGAAAGACGCTGGATGTCAGTCGGTGTCTCATAACCACCCTCTTTGACGGCTTTGGCGAGGGCGGGGTTCAATTCAAACGAGTCAAATGTCATGTATTCAGTTTCAATAGGTGGGCGGTACGCACGAAGGCGACCACCCGATGCGGGCGACAAACGCCAGGAAGCCCCTCATGGAGCTCCTTGCTTTCTGGTTGATTCACTCCACGTGAGGCGGAGGAGAAACGGCCGGTTTGTCAAAAGCGGCCGATGACGTTTGCAACCAGAAAACCGCGGGATACCCCCCAAAGAAACGGATGAAAACGGCCAGTCCCTTGCGGGCGGCGGCGGGATGGTAGCAGGCAACGCGGGCGGTGCCTAGACAATTCGCGTTTATCTCCGGATTCAGAAAAGGAACCGCGAATGGACGCCAAATGACGCGAATTTGGCGGAAGTCATTGAATCGTCAGATGGGATGACCTCAATCAACACTGCCGTTGGACCTATTCATTCGTGTCCATTGGCGTCCATTCGCGGATGAAAAATCTTTTTCTTCAAAGCGCCTCCAGCACCTTCTCCAGCGTCAGCTCGTTCTGGCAGCGCAGGTCCATCACGCATTTCGCGGCGAAGCAGGGCGAGCACTCCACGTGGCGCCGCAGGATCGTGTGGCGCTTGCCCAGCGGGCGTTTCCAGGCCGGTTCGTTCGGGCCGAAGAGCACCACGCAGGTCGATCCGGCATGCGAGGCCAGATGCGGCAGCGAACCATCCGCCGCGATGACCTTTTCGTGCGCTGCGAGGATCGGCAGCGCCTCGCCCAACGGCTCCAATTCGGCGAATCGCGCGTCATCACCGAGCGCGGCCAGCAATTTCGCCGCCAGGCCACCGCCGTTCGGGACGGCGACGATCGTCGGACGCTTTCCGCTTTCGATCAGCGCCCGCGCGACCTTTTCCCAGCGCTCCAGAGGCCACTCGTGGCTGCGGCCGTAGTCGGAGTCCGGGGCCAGCAGCACCGTGCCCGGGACATGCGGGATGCCGAGATCGACCGGCTCGAAAAACTCCGGCACGCGGGTGTCGATGCCCATCGCTTCCGGCAGGGAAAGGTAGTGCCGCACCCGGTGTTCGATCGGTCCCGGCGCGGGCAGCGGCAGGGGATCAGTGAGAAGCTTCATCAGCGCCTTCTCGCCCGAAGGCCCGGTGCGACGCGAAATCCTTGCCCGAGCGCAGGCCTCCGCCGCGAGGCCATCTTCCCAGACGACCGCCGCTTCAAAGCCACCGAGTGGTTCCGCGATCAGCTTGGCCTTAGCCTTCGAGGAGTAGTGAATGATCGAAAGCCCAGGCAGCGTTTTCCAGAAGGTCTCCTGCGACTCCGGGCAAAGCATCGTCACCGGCAGACCCGATGCCACCAACGCCCGCACCGCAGGCACGGAAAAACAGGCCTCATCCCAAGCCAGCGGAGCCGCGATCACCATGCCGTTCATGGCGCTCACTTTGAATCAGGTTCCGGCAAGGGATCAACCGGGGTTTCGGGCTCGACGGTGTTTGGTGGGAGTTCGGCGGTTGGGGAGGTGGGGCTGGAAACCGGCTCCTCGGGTTTTTCGATAACGATGCCAGGGTCTTTGATGGGCAGCGTTTGTAAGGTCGGATGATCGAGTCTTTCAAGGAGATCGGATGCGAGGCTGGCGTCCAAGATCAATCCCATTCGAAGCTGGGCGGGCTGGAGCAGGCGAGCTTGTGCAAGTGGATCGCGACGATGATCCGCCAGCGTCTGATCAGGAGTGAGAGGGAATGCGTCCGAGATTGGGATAACTCCGTCATACAATTGCGTTGCCTGCAAACCGTTGAAATCCACCGCCTCCTCAAGGAGTGGAATCTCGGTTAGATTTCCGCTATGTGGATCTTGAATGACCGTATCCTCGATCATAACCCAAGATTTGATGACGAGTTTCGAATCTCCGAATGGATCTCCACTCGTGCCCGTGAGTAGTCCGCCTTTTTGGTCTGTTTTCCAATGCCGTAGCGTCAATTGATTCTGGTCTCTCGTCAATTCGCAGAGATTCCAAGGCGCGCAGGCCTCCTTGAGCAGCCAGGTCGTGGCATCTGCATACGGAGCAATCGGCGACTCATTCGGAATGGCTTCAGTCGGCTTTATGACCCGGGTCACTCCTCCGATCCCTTGCTCGAAGGCCTCGATGTCTTTTCTAAGCATCTCGTCCAGGTTTGCACGAGCCTGACTCTTCTGCTCCGGGCTTAACTGCAGTGCTTCCACCACAGCTTCTAGATACCAAAGTTGCTGTTTGGCGCGCAGTGTTACATCCTTCGAGAAAGGGTCGCGATCATGACCATCCAACCCCGCCGCCTGGAAATCCGCGATCATCCAGCGGATTTCCTGATCGGTCATGCCGCGTTTGGCGCGTTCGAGGTAGTTGGCGATGGGGTCGGTGGAGGGGAGGACCTTTCCGATCGGCCTGCGACCATCCGAGCGCAGTTTCGTGGGCGCAGCCTTGGCTTTCGCCGCGACCCGGAAGATGGGCTCACCGCCGTTGGAGACATGGACGATCTGCCAGACGCCGACGCCAGTCAGCAGGCAGGCGGCGATCAGGGTTTTGGAGATCCGTCTGCGTGGAGTGGCCTCCATTTCCTGATCGACGAGGGCCTCTAACAGGACATCGCGCCCCGGAAGAGGCTCCTCCGGCACGTGGCTTTCCAGCTCCTCGTCGGGCTCGTTCAAAAGTCAGGGATGGGTTTCGACTGAAGCGTTGGGAAAAACTGCGGCAGGTGATAGTCCGGCTCGCCATTGCCGAGCTTGTTGGCGGTCAGGAACCGCTGGGCGGGCGAGTTGAGGATGAAGGTGACATTGCCCTTCGTCTCCGGGCCGAAATCGATCCGGGCCTCCAGGACATCGAGCGCGATCGACATCGCCGCGACCCAGCCGCCGCTGGGGGCCAGCTCGTAATACGTCTGGACGTCCGGCATCGGCTCGTTGCGCGCGGCATCGCGCACCCGAGGGGCGGTGAATTCGCAGCTCCACCAGGCGCCGTTTGGAGAAAGGTTCAGTTCCACGTAGCGACCGCTGTTAGGGTCGGCCAGGAACAGCTCGGCGACGTCGTACTTCCAGAGCTCGGGCTGGAATTTCCCGGGTCGCGCCTGCGGGTGCAGCAGGGCCGGGCTGGTGTGGGAGGCCAGGAACCAGAGCCGTTCGGCATCCTTGGCCAGCGCGAAGCCCACAGCCGGCTGGAATCGGTCGCCAAACCAGTCGGCACCCAGCCCGAAAAGCGGCAGGTCGAGATCGCCCCACACGAGGGGTTTCTGGCTTTCAAAGAGGATCATGCACCTCCCGTTAAACCCGCCCGGGCAGCGGGTCGAGCGGGAACCTTGGGTCGCGCCACAGACTTTTTTGAGAAACTTCGTTCTGATATCGGAAAAGGTTCGCCAATTGCTTGAGTATCTGGCTCAAACGCCCCGCCCTCACATGTCCCGCCGCACCAACCGTCCCGCCGGTTTTTATGACGCCATCGAATACATCGGTCCGCGCCCGCAGAAGCCTCGTCGCTCCCGGCAGAATTTTTTCGGAGGCTGGGTCATCCTGCTCCTCGCCATTGGGGTCGCGTTCCTGTTCGGTCGCCCACTGATCAACTCCCTGAAAGCCGAGCAGACCGGCACTTCGGTGGAAAATGTGGACCGCAGCATCGCCCGCCTTTCCACCTCCCCTGTCTTTGGTGAACGCCTCGCCGCCGCCGCCCTCCAGCAGACCAAGACTCCGGTTGCCTACGACGCCACCTATCGCCAGATCAGCTACCCGAACGGCGACATCCCGGCGGACAAGGGCAAGGCCGAGGACGTCATCATTCGTGGCTTCCGCGCGGTCGGCACCGACCTCCAGCAGCTCGTCCATGAGGACATGGAAAAGAATTTCCGCGAGTATCCGCAGTTTTTCCGGGCCTCCGCGCCTGACTCCAGCATCGATCACCGCCGCGTCGCCAACCTGAAGCGCTTCTTCGAGCGCAAGGGGGAAGCGCTCAGCACCGCGCGCGATCCCTCCGAATACCTGCCGGGCGACGTCGTGGTCCTCAGCCACCCCTCCGGAAAATCCGATTCAAACGGCCCGATCGAGATGCACATCGCCCTCGTCGTCCCCGGCCCTGCTGAACACGCCTCCGAGCCTTGGCTGGTGCACAACTTGGACTCCACCCCGAGGTGGGAAAACGTCCTTCTTGATTACCAGATCCTCGGGCACTACCGCTTCGCTCGCTGAGTTTGACGTCGCTTGGCCTGTCCGCCCTGGAGTGGCCAGGGTTCAGGATTCAGAGGTCAGGAAGAGAGAGAAGTCGGGGTAGCCGATCCTGGATTTCGTCATTTGCGATTTCCTCATTCGTCATTTCCAACTGGCCCCCGGCCCCTAGCCCCTGCCCCCTCAATCGCGGACAGTCCGCCAGTTGCGCCTTTTCCCTGGCGGCCCAAACACCCTCGCGGCCCGGGCGTGCGTAAAAAGTTGTCCTTTCGCGGGTTTCGTGGTTTCTCACTCCCCCCGCGCCATGACCTCCAACGAGATCCGTAACAGCTTCCTCGATTTCTTCCGCGAACAGCAGCACACCATCGTGCCCTCGGCCTCGTTGATGCCGCAGTCTCCCGGCCTGCTTTTCACCAACGCGGGGATGAACCAGTTCGTTCCGTATTTCCTCGGCACCGACAAGGCGCCCTACGATCCGCCACGCGCGGCCGACACCCAGAAGTGCATCCGCGCCGGTGGAAAACACAACGACCTCGAGGATGTCGGCTACGACACCTACCACCACACGTTCTTCGAAATGCTCGGGAACTGGTCGTTCGGAAACTACTTCAAGAAGGAGGCCATCCTCTGGGCCTGGGAGCTCGTGATCGAACGCTGGGGCCTGCCCGCGCATCGCCTCCACGCCTCCGTTTACGCGCCGAAGCCGGGCGATCCGGGTGCCTTCGACCAGGAAGCTTATGACATCTGGGCCGAGCTGTTCCGCTCGAAGGGCTGCGACCCTGCCGTCCAGATCGTCCATGGCAACGTGAAGGACAACTTCTGGATGATGGGCGAAACCGGCCCCTGCGGCCCCTGCTCCGAACTCCACGTCAACCTCACCCCCGAAGGCGATCCCAAGACCGGTCGTGAGCTGGTCAACAACGACTCCGACCTCTGCATCGAGATCTGGAACCTCGTCTTCATCCAGTACAACGCCGAGGCCGACGGCACCTTCCGCGAGCTTCCCGCCAAGCACGTCGACACCGGCATGGGCTTCGAGCGCGCCTGCTCGATCATCCAGAACACGAAAGGCTTCACCGACTTCTCAAAGAAGCCGAGCAACTACAACACCGACGTCTTCCGCACGCTCTTCACCAAGCTCGAGGAACTCAGCGGCAAGACCTACACCGACATCTACCCGGCCCTCGGTGCCGACCGCTCGGCCTTCAGCGAGGAAATGAAAACTGCGATCGCTTTCCGCGTGATCGCCGACCACCTCCGCACCCTCAGCTTTTCCATCGCCGATGGCATTCTGCCAGGCAACACCGGCCGGAACTACGTCCTGCGTCGTATCTTGCGTCGTGCCGTTCGATACGGCCGCCAGCTTGGATTCTCAGGACAGAAGATGCTGTTCGATGGGCTCGTTGGAACGCTCGTCGAGCAGATGGGCGGCGTGTTCCCTGAGCTGAAGAATCGTGAGGCGGTGATTCGCGAAACGCTGAACCGGGAAGAAGCGAGCTTCAATGAGACGTTGGATCGTGGGCTTGAAAGATTCAAAGGCTCGCTTGTAGGAGCATTTTCCAGCGCAAATTGGGACCGCGAACTAAAGCAAGATGTTCAGATCAAATTCGACAATTATCAGTCATCTCTACTAACTACCGAATCCGACGACTTTCCTGTTGTTGTTGATTTGGAAGGCGATTGGAAAAGTGTCATCGATAAGATTGGATTCATCGCTCCAGCATTTCCGGGAGCCGACGCTTTCGAACTCTACGACACCTTCGGTTTTCCAATCGATCTGACTGAATTGCTCTGCGCTGAGCGAGGCTTGAAAGTGGACATGCCTCGCTTCGAGCAGCTCATGGAAGAAGCCCGCGAGCTTTCCCGCGCCGCTCAGAAATCCAGCATCGTTCGCGCCCTCGACATTTCCTCTGAAGCCGTGACCGAGTTCGTCGGCTTCGAGTCCGATGAGGTCACCGCCACCATCCTCGAAGTCCATCCGCAGGAAGACGCGCTCTTCGTCATCACCGACAAGACCGTCTTCTACGCCGAGATGGGCGGCCAGGTCGGCGACAGCGGCACGCTCACTGTGGCGGCGGTTTCCAACCGCCAAGCCTATCCCGTCGTCAGCGTCCAACAGATCGGAAAAGCTCGCGCTGCCGTGGTTCCAGCCGATGCCAATCTCAAGGTCGGAGACGTCGTCACGCTTTCCCTCGATTCTTCCCGTCGCCGCCCGATCGAGGCCCACCACTCCGCCACACACCTTCTCCACTGGGCGCTCCACGAGATCGTCTCGAAAGACGCCACCCAGCAGGGTTCATCCGTCGATGAAAACCGCCTCCGCTTCGACTTCGGTGGCAGCGCCGTGACGCCCGAGCAGATCGCCGCCATCGAAGAGAAGGTGAACGCCGCCATTTCCGCGAACGACACCGTGTCCTGGACCGAGGTGCTCCACGCTTCGATCAAGGGTCGCCCCGACATCATGCAGTTCTTCGGCGACAAGTACGGAGATACGGTGCGCGTCGTACAAATCGGAGGCGGCTCCAACACCCTCGATGGCTACTCGATGGAACTCTGCGGCGGCACGCACGTCCGCAAGACCGGCGAGATCGGCCTTTTCAAGATCAAGAGCGAAGGGGCCATCGCCGCCGGTGTCCGCCGCATCGAAGCCGTTTGTGGTGAAGCCGCCCACGCCTGGGTCGCCCACCTTGCCGCGCAGGAAGCCGAGGAATCCGCCGCCGCGCGGGCCAAGCTCGATGCCGCCAACGACAAGCTCAAGACCCTCGGAGCCGAAACCGTTTCCGTGCCCAACAGCGCCAACGCCGCCGAGATCAAGGATGCCGCCATCGAGGCCGAGAAGCGCGTCAAGAAGCTCCAGGCCGGAGCCGCTGCCCAGATGGCGGATGCCGCGCTGGCTGAACTCATCGAAAAGGGTGGCCCGATCGTAGCCAGCTTCGAAGCCGATGCCTCGCTCGTTCAGGAGCTCCTCAACGGCCTCAAGAAAAAGCAGTTCACCGAAGCCGCCTTCCTCATCGTCGATGACGGCGACAAGCTCCAGCTCGCCACCTACTGCGGTGACGCCGCCCAGGCCCGCGGCCTGAAAGCCGGCGATCTCCTCCGCGACCTCGCCGCCCTCGCAGGCGGCAAAGGCGGCGGCAAGCCCGACCAGGCCCGTGGTGCCGCCCCGGATCGTTCAAAGCTGGAAGAATTGAAGGTTTCAGCCTCGTCCCGCTTCCAGTGATCGTCCGGGCTGCCGGACCTTGACTCCGTGGAGTTTGCCAAGCTCCCGATCAAAGGAGACCAAGGTCTGGCTGTCGGTGATGGAGATTGCGGCCAGGTAGCAGTCCGCGAAATCCAGTTTTCCCGCGCCGAAGAGCTTCAGCGCCTGGATCATTCTGCCGCTTTCCTCGGAGTGGAATCCCGGGCTTGAAAGTAGATGAGCGAGCACTTCCGCCGTTTTCGAGCGGGAGTGCCCGTAGAATCCGGTCAGCACATACACCGCCTCCGCCAGAACCATCGGCAGGATGGTGAGCCGGGCCTTTCCTGAATCCGCTGCTTCAAAGAGCTTCGCCACCTGAGAGGCCTGATCGGCAGATTCGCCCGTGATGAAACGCAGGAGGACGTTCGTGTCCACCAGAAGAGGCTTCATCGCTTGCCCTCCCGCGCCACCTTCCTGACCCGCGCCTCCCGTGATTTCGCCCGCGCCTCCTCGAATGGCACTTCGGTTTTTCCGGCAGGCGGCTTCAAGGCTCCAAACACCGCCATGGCTCCGGGCTGTGGTCGGATCACCACCGAGTCGCCTTGGATTTCGTAAGTGATCCGATCCCCCGCCTTCAGATGCAGGGCTCGGCGAATCGGAGCCGGAAGGGTGGTCTGGCCTTTGCTGGTGACTGTGGAATGCGTCATGGAATCTCCTTACTTTTGAAGTATTGCCTTACATCTTCCAAATGCAAGGCTTCAGGAGCCGTTGCCACCCTTCGGCTCCTTCCAAGCCTTGAACTCCGAGGGCCGCAGGCGGTAGCGCGCGATGTTGCCCTCGTGCAGCGTCAGCAGCTCCAGCCGCACGACCTTCCGCATCTGCTCGCGATCAGTTTCAGGAATCGTCTTGTTCACCTGTTTGCGGATCCATTCATCCGCCACGTAGAGGCCCAGACGTTCCTGCACCACACCGCGCACCAGATTTCCCAGCTCCGTCCGGTATTTCAGACGGAACGGATCCGGCTCACCCAGCGTCTGCCGCACCACCGCGTAGCGTGTGCATGAGCGACGATACGCCCACACGAACACATCGCGCAGGTAGCTGATGTCGTTGAGCTCATACACCGCGAGGGTCGCGCCGACATAGTGGTTCAGATCCACATCGATGAACGACAGCGGGCAAAGATTGTGCCGCACCATCGGGATGTTCGCTGCCAGCCGCGAGACGCGCTTGTTCACGTCCTCGAAGGGCTGGAGATAGGGCAGATGCACCATCGCGAAGAAGGCCTGCTCGAAGGGATCCTCGATCGCGTTTGCCTTCTCCAGGATCTGCCGGAAGCGCTCATCGATCTGCTGCGGGATTTCCAGCGGGTAGTAAACCGTGCCGCTGATCCCGACCGCACAGGACCGCACCCGACCGCAGGCGGCCGTGTCGGAAAGCAGGTTGTCCGAGAGCAGGGCGTGGACGCTACAGATCGTGTAGGGATTGAAGCCGACCTCGTCCGCCTGATCCGCGAGCATCTCGATCGCGGCCTTGTGGTTGAGGATCATCTGCGTCTCCTTCGCCGACTTGCCATCCGGGGTCTGGTCGAACTTTAGCAGCCGCTCCGTTTCCAGCAGCGAATACGTGTTTCCTTCCAGACGGCTGGAGTTCCACGAAAGGTCCACCAGCAGCCGATCCATCACGCGGCGCAGGTAGGTCCCGGCCGGAAGCTCCTCCAGTCCCACCTGGCCAAGCATCTTCAACTCGTCACGCAGCGCGGCGGGAAGATAGAAGGTTCTGTTAGGCTCATAGGCATCGAGGAAATGGCCGTTGTAGGCGACCGGTGTCCGTTGGTTGACCGGACGGCTCATGACCTTCCGGACTGCACGTGCCTCCGGTGAAAGCCACTCCGGTTCCAGATCCCGAGGCTCCTCGCGGACCACAGCACTCGGCGGATCCAGTTCCGCAGGGGCGTAGATTTCGCGAATCAGATAACGCCGGGCTCGGCCCTCGCCCTTGGGCGTCAGGCGGCCTTCGCTGACAAGTTGATCGAGCCGGCGTTGGAGCGTGCGCTTGGGAAAACTGATGTCTGGTAAGGCCAACAGCTCTCCGACCGAGGCCCCGTCTGGGAATCGGCGAATGATCTGCCGGATGGCGGACAACTCTTCGGCTGGAACTTGAAGTGGCATGATTCGAGTGTCTTATGGCACGATTTAGTCAAAACGTGCCATTTCCTGCCGTTTTTGTGGCACGATTCCACCAATCGCGCCACCATAAAGTGGCATGATTTTCAAAAATCGTGCCATCGGTCAAGCTGGAGGATTCCCCGTTTGGAGACTTTTCAAGCCCGGATCTGTATGACAGGACTTGCCCATGCCTCTGACCATCAAGCCGAAATCCGAATGTGCCTTTGATCAAGTTTCCCTCGGGGAAGTCATGCTTCGCTTGGATCCGGGCGAGGGTCGCATCCGCACCGCCCGCCAGTTCACGGCCTGGGAAGGTGGCGGCGAGTACAATACGTCGCGTGGCTTGCGGAAGTGCTTCGGCTACAAGACGGCGGTGGTGACGGCCTTCGTGGACAACGAGGTGGGCCACCTGATCGAGGATTTCATCATGCAGGGCGGGGTCGCGACGGATTTCATCCAGTGGCGCGAAGACGACGGCATCGGTCGCAATGTGCGCAACGGCCTGAATTTCACCGAGCGTGGCTTCGGCATCCGTGGCGCGGTCGGGAATCCGGATCGTGGCAACACCGCCGCCTCGAAGCTCAAGCCGGGTGACGTCGACTGGGATCACATTTTCGGCAAGCTCGGTGTCCGCTGGTTTCACACCGGTGGAATCTATGCGGCGCTTTCAGAAACGACTGCCGCGCTGACCGTCGAAGCCGTGAAGGCCGCGAACAAGTATGGCACGATCGTTTCCTACGACCTCAACTACCGCCCGTCGCTGTGGAAGACGATCGGTGGCCTCGCGAAGGCCCAGGAGGTGAATCGCGAGATCGCGAAGTATGTCGATGTGATGATCGGCAATGAGGAAGACTTCACGGCCTCGCTCGGATTCGAGGTGAAGGGCGTGGACCACAACATTTCCACCATCGAACTGGATGCGTTCAAGGCGATGATCGAGACAGCGGTGAAGGAGTTTCCGAACTTCAAGGTCGCCGCCACCACCCTTCGGGCGGTGAAGTCCGCGACCGTCAACGACTGGTCGGCCATCCTCTGGCACGAGGGAAATTTCCACGAAAGCCGCAAGTATGACGGCCTCGAAATCCTCGACCGAGTGGGCGGCGGCGACTCGTTCGCCTCCGGTGTGCAGTTCGGCTTCATGGAGTTCAACGACGCGCAGAAGGCTGTCGAGTATGGAGCGGCCCACGGCGCACTGGCGTCCACGACACCCGGCGACACCTCGATGGCGACACGCAAGGAAGTCGAGAAGCAGATCTCCGGTGGCGGCGCGCGCGTGGTGCGCTGAACTACGGGGTTTCCAGTATTTCAACGAGCCGCCGTTGCTTTGCGACGGCGGCTCGGTGCTGTTCGGCCGTCAGGTTGCCGGCGAATTCAGGCCGGAGGGACTCGAGATTGTCCTGGCGGGTCCAGTATCGGTCGCGGGCGAACGCGACGAGAACCATCGCCACGATCAACAGGCAGATGGAGGCGAGCGGGGCCATCATGGCGCGGGCGAGGGTGGCGCGGTGAAGCTTGCGCTCGGGTTTGGCCCCGCGCGTGAACCAGTAGAGGAGCAGCGGCCAGGTCATGGCGAGAACCGGCATCATCCACATCCCGGAATCGATCCATCTGGAGAAGGGAAACCTCCCATGGCTCCCGCCAAGCATGACACTGGAGGCGAAGCAACAGAAGGAAATGATCACAAATCCCCAGCCGGGATTGAAACCAAAGGTCCGCATGCCGATGGCGGCGCCCCGTTTCCCGAGCCTCCACCGGACCATCTCGATCGAGGTCACCACCATCGAGCAAGTCATCGCGAAGGCGGCGAGCTGGGTCGAGGCCATGGTGGCATTCGTGAATTGGGGCTGGCTCAGGGATCCGAAGGAAGGAGCGCGGGCGACGACAAGGTAGGCGACCAGGGGCAAACCAAAGCCGACACAGAAAATCCACGCGTGATCCGAGAGGCGGAGCAGACTGCCGAGTCGTCTGGCCAGTGGGCCATGCGATTCGCGCCATGGAGAGTATCCGAGGGTGCAGATCGCGAGGGAGAGAAGAGGAACCAGAAGAGCGAAACGGAGTGAAAGCCGTTCGACCATGGAACGGCTTGCAAACCTGGCCGGGGCCACCTCGGCATCCGACACCGCCAGCTCGGTGGGGAGTCCATCTGTGGGATTCGCCGGGCTCCATTTGACCGCTGTGAACCTCAGGGTGCCGGCTGCCGGATAGGGATCGAGCGCAAGGAGGGTCTCGATTCTCTTGAATCGATCGACTTCCGGCCCGTGATCGCCATTTCCTCCAAGGAGTAACGTATCACAATCATCCGCCAGCTCGGAGGCGAGCCCACCTCCGCCAAACAAGAAAAACCTCTTCAGCGAAATTGGCTCCCGGACGATCTTCTTAAGAACGGTTTCCAACAATGCCGGATCCGGGTTGGTTGTCGAAGGCGCATTGTCCGTGAGGCCCATCAACTCGGGCAACCAGAGGCCATCCGACCCATATGCCTGATCCGAGTTTTCCTCAATGATGGCACGATTCAACCAGAGGCCGGGATAGTCCTCGGCCTTCGGAAGAGCGGCGATCTGCCTGGAAAGACATTCACTTCGATGACTGGTGAATTGCGGCATTTCCATCGCCTGGCGGATCTCCTCAAGCACCGCCGTATAGCCCCGCTCCCTCTCGGAAAGATTGGAGGGCAATCGGGCTCTCAGACTTCGCCACTCCAGCAGCGAATTCAGAAACCGATACCAGCCGTTGCCGGGATCGAGGCGTTCTCCGGTGGCGACATAGTCAGGCGGCAGCTCGCCGGTGCTGGAGAGAACCGCAAACGAATAGCGACTGAACCAGACGGGGTCCGATGGATGCGAGTCCCACAAGGCCTTCCAACGATCAACGCTGGTTTCAGGCTTCGGCGGCTTGAACAGGAGGTTCTGCCTCTCCGCTGGGACCTTTTCCGCCAGCCTCACTGCCTTCATTTCGTCGGACAAACGCGCATCCAGGCTGGTCCAGATCAGGGGCAGGGAGCCTGACGAGTGAGCGGCACTTGCCGAAACCACCGCGTCGTATTGGGCGAGACCCGGCCAGAATGACAACAGCCCGGCGAGCAGGATGAGCCCGTTCCGCAGCCACCGTCGCCATCGGCCGTATCCGGCGGTCTGCTCAAGCCGAAGGATGGCAACCTCAAGTGGATCGCCCTTGGGGGGAGGCACCAGACAAGCCGTATGGCCCAGCGCGGCCCGGATCAAGCCATGCGCTTCTTCATGGGAGGTCCCGCCCGTGATCGAAGAGAGAACCGCGTCGGTGAATCGATTTTGACCATCGCTTTCGTGGCTCATCTGCTGAAGAATTCCGCGTGTGGAGGAACTTGTTCATCATTCGGACACCGAATGAAAGAGCAGGATTCGAAACGGCTTATTTCACCGCCATCCCGTTCATGAAAAATCGACGCAACTTTCTGAAAGCACTCGCCGCCACTTCCCTGCTGCCACTGCCGGTCCTCGGAGCGGAGAAAGGCAAGACCCTGCGCATCGGCATCATCACCGATGTCCACAAGGACATCATCCATGATGCCGACGAGCGGCTGAAGACCTTCATTGATGCGATGAACGAAGCGAAGGTCGATGGAGTGGTGCAGATGGGCGATTTCTGCACGCCGAAGCCTGCGAACAAGGGCTTCATCGACATCTTCAACTCCTTCCAAGGTCCGAAGTTCCATGTCCTCGGCAACCACGACACCGACGGAGGCTTCAAGCGCGAGCAGACCCTGGCGTTCTGGGGCATGAAGGAGCGCTACTACTCTTTCGACCTCGGCGGCTTTCATTTCATCGTGCTCGATTCGAATGACCGCCCTGCGGATTTCAAGGGAGGCTACCCGAGCCACATCGCCGATGATCAGATCGAGTGGCTGAAGGCGGACCTCGAGAAGACCACGCTCAACACGTTTGTGTTTTCGCACCACAGCCTTGAGGTCCCGGTTTGCATCGTCAGCCAGGAAAAGGTGCGGGCCGTGCTCGAGGCCGCGAAGACCGCCGACGGCAAGCACAAGGTGGCCGCCTGCTTCAACGGCCACTGGCACATCGATCACTCACGGGTCATCAACGGAATCCCCTATCACCACGTGAACTCCGCAGCCTACTACTGGCTGGGCGACAAGTACAAGCACGAGAGCCTTCCACCGGAGTTGTCGAAGCAGTTTCCGACAGTTGCCCTCACCGCGCCCTATACGAAGCCGCTGTTCACGGTGTTGGAGATCGATGGCACTGTGGGAAAATTTTCCACCCGCGGCTCCAAATCCTCGTGGCTGGGGCCTTCGCCTGCCGAGCTTGGTTTCACCTCCAGCGCCATCGACGTGGCCACTGTCAGGCCGGAAATCACTCCTGTCTCCACAACGTTCGGCAAAGCCTGACTGGAGCATCGCCTCAGAGCAGTTGATGGAAAGGTCCGCCGGCGAAATCGTCGGCGGAAACTCACGCCCACAGGGAAAGCGGCGGCAAGTCAATCGGATCGCCTTCGCGACGGCATTGAGTCTGTCCGTCCTGAACCGGGAACCGGCACCTTGGGGCTGGATACTGAACAACAAGCTTAGGCAGATCATTTCCGATTTGCGCCTTGAGCGAAGACAGTCGTGTCGGCAGTATTGCCCACTAGCGTTTCTGATGCCGATTCGTTTAGGTTGAGAGTCAGGTTTACTCCCACCCTGGTTCCATCGCGGTCCCGGTTCGTCATCGTGTTGAATATCACACGCACAGCCCCATGAAACCCATGCCCTCAAACCCGTTCCCCCGCCTCCGGACTACCTGACTCATCCCGTAGATTCGGGATCGGCCCTCAGCACCATTTCCCTTCATGAAATCCACATCCACCTTAGGGTAGGCCTCCATTCGGGTCGTGGCTACTCACTGCTGAATTCAAT
>JAIYDT010000610.1 GCA_027487355.1 Verrucomicrobiaceae bacterium | reverse complement strand
GCCGGAGGAGCCGCCATTCAAACAAGAGTGGATTGAGCTGATGGCGGCGAATGTCCCCCTCTACACGAGCCTCACGGAAGAGTTGAGGGAGAAGCTTCATCTGCGCATCGCCCGGCTCATCGCCACCACCCGCTTCGAGGGATGCAATGGTCTGGAACTCACCGAATCGATGGTTCTAACAGTCGCAGCCCAGGCCTGCCTCATGGTCCTGAACCGGGAGGGGGATCCCTACCCCAAACTGAAAGCCGTCTTTCTCTATCCGACGACCTTCAGCTCGGTGCAAACCCGCCAGGATGAGATCGGCGTGGTGACCGAGGGCCTGGTGCATCGACTTGGGGAATCCTGGGAAAATGGCACGGTCGTTCTAGCCTGGGATTCCGTCGCCCAGGGAGCCCGCAACCCGCGCGATGCCCGCAACGTGACCTTGCACGAGTTTGCCCACCAGTTGGATCACGAGAACGGTGATACCGACGGCGCGCCCAGCCTGCCGGATCACGAGGCCTATCGATCGTGGGCGCGGGTTTTCACGGAAAACTACGCGGATTTCCTGAAACTGCTTGAGAATGGCAAACGCGGCCTTCTCGACCCCTATGGAGCCACCGCGCCTGCGGAGTATTTCGCGGTGGTCACCGAGACCTTCTTTGAAAAGCCCTTCCAGTTGCAGAAGAGGTATCCGGAACTCTACAACCAGCTGAAAGGCTTCTACGGCTTGGATCCGCAGGAATGGGCCCCGTGAGGGAAGGACTTGCGGCTCGAAAGGCCTCTTTCTTTCCCGATCACCGATCACTTCCGGCCTTCTCCACTCATCCGCCAGCGAAAACGGGCTTGAAGCCAGCCTCGGTCAGGATGCGCTTCATTTCCTCCCGCTTGTCGCCCTGAATTTCGATGCAGCCATCCTTCACGGTGCCTCCGACCCCGCAGGCCTTCTGCATTTTCTTCGCGAGTTCCTGTTTCTCCGCCAGCCCGATGCCGGTGAAATTCCTGGCCACGGTGACACCCTTGCCCCCTCGATGGGCAGTCTGACGGACAATGTCCACCCGCCCTCGGTTGGTGTTTTTCTGACCGCGTTGGGAGGTCTTGACCGGAAGGACCGGGATGGAAGGACGCGAGGCCTCGGGTCCCGCAGGCAAGTCGCCAAGCCCCGAAAGAGCGCCGAACGGATCCGATCCATCACCGTTGGCCTTGCTTGCTTCGTTTCCGCTCATCCGGGCATTCAACCACCTGGATCGTGAAGCTCACGCTTAATCTCAGGGAGGAGATCGGGGATTAAAGATCGCACGTTTCGTCATTCAGAAATTCATCATTTGTCATTCTCTTCAATTTATTTCCATTGCTTTGAAAGGAAGCCGCCCTGTATGAGGCCCGATGGCCGTTACCCCAAGCAAGGATTACAAGCGCCGCGAGCGTGAGCAGCGGAAGTTCGACAAGCGAATGGCGAAAGATGCCGAGAAAGCCGCGCAACTCGAAGCCCAGCAGGTCGCTGCGGAGGCAGCAGCTTTAGAAGCCGCTCGAAAAAGCGAGGAGGATGCCAAGGCCAAGGTGGAGGCAGACTTCGAAGCCGAACTGGAAGCCGAGCGCCAGGCCCAGAAGGTCGCGTGACGAAAATGGTCCTGTGATTTCCCGGACGCAGCGCGACACTCGTTCATGGCGACCTACGTGTATGAGACGATTCCGCAAAGCCTCGGGGAAGAGCCTGTGCGTTTCGAGGTCAGGCAGGGAATGAATGATCCCAAGCTCACCGAGCAACCCGGCACCGGAAAGCCCGTGCGCCGGCTGGTCTCGGGAGGCTTTGTCCTGCTGCGTGGCGAGATGTCTTCAGTGGGTTCCGTGACGGACCCCTCGTGGTATCAGAAGTAAGGAGCCACGCCATCGGATTTATAGGGAGTTCAAACGGATCACCTCACGCATGGCTACGTAGCAGCCTGTCGGACTTGATAGCCGCCCGGCATGGTTTTCTGGCGGCTGACCGGATGGATGATGATATTGATCCTTGGGGCAGTCGGCCAGCGTGGTGCATGGCAGGTCTGGATGAAATTTTCGCTGTTCTGAAGTCCGCGAGGCTGCTACAAGGTCGTTGTTTATCTGGGTATTTCTATCTTTCCACCCACCGGCCATCCGATCATGATCACTTCTTTCAAGCTCCTATCGCTTCTCCCCTTCACCGCATGGCTGCTCGCACCGCTGGCTTCAGCGACCACCTTGGTCTTCGAACGCAGCCAGACCCTGGGAGGCTGGCACGAGCGTGAGTTCACGACCACCTGGACGGATCTCGCTCCGGATGTGAAGAACCGCATCAGTACCGACGTCAACGGCGATCTACGTGGATTCAACGGATCGACCAGCACCACCTGGCTGCAGTCGCCTGATTTTTACCTCGAAGCGGGCCCTATCACCATCGACTCGATCTATCTGTTGAGCACAACGGACCCAGCCCCGACCTCAGACGACGAAGTCAGTGAAACCGTGAGCTCCAGCGGCTGGACGGGAATCGCCCTCCGCAACGCCTCCGGTGCCTTCGTGCTGACCTACTCGACTGCGACCGAATGGCAACCAGTAACCTTTTCCTCCGAGACGCTCGCTCCATTCCTGGGGCAGCAGCTGACACTCAACTTCATCAACATGAACAGCAACAGCGGTGACCTGTTCTACGTGAACCGCCCAATCACGATCTCGGGTTCGCTCGTGGTCGTGCCGGAGCCCTCCGCCCTGCTCTCTGCAGGTTGCCTTCTTGCCAGCATCTTCTTGGTGCGCCGCCGCACAAGGCTGCGGATCTGACTTCTATCTTTCCATCTGAGGTCCTTCGTGAAAGGCTG
>JAIYDT010000134.1 GCA_027487355.1 Verrucomicrobiaceae bacterium | reverse complement strand
GGAGAATGGCGAAAATCCGCAGCAGGGCAAGGGATTTTTTGTGAATCAGTCGTTCTTTTTTCCGAATGCGATGCAGATCACGTTCGGAGCGGTGTTGACGGAGCCTGCTTCGCCAAGTTTTCCGGTCTGCGGATCGAGCGGCAGGACGGCGAGCGTGTTGCTGTCCTGATGGGCACAAACGAGCCATTTGCCGCCGGGGGCGATGGCGAAGTGACGCGGGATTTTTCCGCCACATGGAGCCTGGCCCAGGGAGGTGAGGGCGCCGGTCTTGGGGTCGCGGGCGAAGATGGCGATGGAGTCGTGGCCCCGGTTCGAGGCGTAGACGAAGCGTCCGCTGGGATGAACCTCGATCTCGGCGGTGGTGGTCTGGCCACTCCAGCCTTCGGGCAGGGTGCTGATCCGCTGAAGGGATTTCAGGGTGCCTGCCTTGGCATCGAAGGCGCAGGCGCTGACGGTGTTGTCGAGTTCGTTGACGATGTAGGCGTTCTTCTGGTCGGGGGAAAAGGCGACGTGGCGAGGGCCGGAGCCGGGTTCGGCGGTAAAAGAGCCCGCGCTGGCGCTTTCCGGATCGAAGGTCGATTTTGAGGCGTCGAAGGCATAGGACCAGACCTTGTCGAGACCAAGGTCGGGGACGAGCAGGCGGTTGTTGTCGGGGTTGAAATAGACGCCGTGGGCATGGGGGGCCTGCTGGCGGGCAGGATTGGGACCGCTGCCGGTGAGGGTCAGGACGGTGGCGGTGCTGTCAGGGAGGTCGTTGACGAGGCGGACGGTGGAAATACTACCATTGCCGTAGTTGGCGGTGGCGAGGGTGTGTCCGGTGGCGTCGAGGGCGAGGTGGCAGGCGCCTTTTCCTCCAACGGAGCAGTCCTTGAGGAACTCGAGGGTGCCATCGGGGATGATCTTGAAGGCCGCGACGGAAGAGGTGCCGTCGGCATAGGCGGTGGCGGGTGAGCCGACGCAGTAGAGGAGGGGCTTAGTGGGGTGAAGGATCAGGAAGCCGGGCTGCTGGTACTTGGCCGCGAGCTTCACCTCGCCGAGCTTGCCGGTTTCCGGATCGAAGGTGGTGGAGTAGATGCCTTCACTCTTGCCGCTTTTCCCGGTCTGGGTGCCGAGATAGACGGGCAGCGGGGCGGCGAGAGCAGGAGTGGCGAGCGCGAGGAGAACAAAGGGTTTCATGATCGGTTGTTAGAGATTGAGACCGAAGTGGCGGTTGGCATTGCCGAAGCAGACGGCACGGATCAGTCCGGCCAGGGCCTCGAAGTCGTCCGGTAGCTCGCCGCGATCGGCCTCGGTGCCGATGAGGTTGCAGAGGATGCGGCGGAAATACTCGTGGCGGGGGAATGAAAGGAACGAGCGCGAATCGGTGAGCATGCCGACGAAGCGTGAGAGCAGTCCGGTGGAGGAAAGGGCGTCGAGCTGGAGCTCCATGCCGTTCTTCTGGTCGAGGAACCACCAGCCTGAGCCGAACTGGATTTTTCCGGGAACGGTGCCGTCCTGGAAGGCTCCGGTGAGGGCGGCGAAGAGGTAGTTGTCGGACGGATTGATGTTGTAGAGCACGACCTTCGGGAGGGTGCCGCCGGAGGCGAGGGCATCGAGGTAGGTGACCAAGGCCGGGCCCTGCTGGGTGTCGCCGATGGTGTCGAAACCGCTGTCGGCCCCGAGTTTTCCGAACATCTGCGAGTTGGTGTTTCGCATCGGGCCGAGGTGAAGCTGCTTGGTCCAGCCACGAGCAGCGTCGAGCTGGCCGAAGAAGACCATGAGGTAGAAGGAGAACTTTTCCTTGTCCTCGGCATTCACCGCGCGGCCGGAGCGGGCCTTGTCGAAGATGAGCGAGGCCTCGGCGTCCGAACAGTGCAGGGCGGGACAGCGGTCGAGCCCATGATCGGAAAGCCGTCCGCCGGCAGCGTGGAACGCATCGTGGCGTTTCTGGAGCGAGGCAAGCAGGTCCGAGAAATGATGGATGCTGATTCCGGAAATGGCTTCGAGTTTTCCAAGCCACGCATTGAAGAGATCGGGGCGATCAACCTGGAAGACCTTGTCCGGACGGAAGGTGGGCATGACCTTGGTGGAGAAGTTTTCGGCGGCGATCGCGAGGTGATCGTCAAGGGGATCGGCCGGGTCATCGGTGGTGCCGACCATGCGGACGTCGAACTTTTTCAGGATGCCGCGCACGGAAAAGTCCGGCTGGGCGAGGCGGTCGTTGGCCTTTTCCCAGATCTCATCAGCAGTCGCGGGGGAAAGCAGCGTCTCGATGCCGAAGTAGCGGCGGAGCTCGAGATGGGTCCAGTGGTGGATCGGGTTGCGCAGGGTGAAGGGAACGGTTTCGGCCCAGGCCTGGAATTTCTCGCGCGGCGAGGAGTTGCCGGTGATGAGTTCCTCGTCGATGCCGTTGGCGCGCAGGAGACGCCACTTGTAGTGGTCGCCGCCAAGCCAGAGGTCGGCGAGGTTTTCCCATCGACGATCGGTGGCGATCTCCTTCGGCGAGAGATGGCAGTGGTAGTCGAGGATCGGCTGGTCCTTCGCGACCTCATGGAAAAGGCGGACGGCGGTTGGGGAATGCAGCAGGAACTGCTCGTCGAGGTAGGCCATGGCTTGCGCGACTCTGACAGGTGAACGTGGTCCGACAAGCGCGGAACTCGGTCATGGCGAGAGTTCGGGATTGTGCCACCTGATGCGGGAGGCAAGGCTG
>JAIYDT010000122.1 GCA_027487355.1 Verrucomicrobiaceae bacterium | reverse complement strand
CACCCGCGGAACCGCCCCGTTTCGGAGCCATGAGCAACTAGCAAGAAATCATCAAGGGGTCACGTTGAGGCGGATGAACAGGGAGGTCGGTCCGCTGGGGAGGGTGAAGGTGACCGGGCCGTTCGACGGAGCCGAGACACTGCCAGGATAGGTGACCGTGGCATCCGTCCAGGTGGTCAGGTCGGTGGAAACCTCGACCTTGAAGGAGGTGATGAGCGTTCCGCTGGCGCGCGGCCAGGTCACCGTGCCTGCGGAGATGCCGGGGTTCACCGTGAACACATCACCCGGAGTGCCCATGAAGAACTCAACGCCGTTGGAAATGCCGTCGCCGTCGAAGTCCAGGTTTGCGGCCTGGTTGGCAATGGCATCGTTCCAATCATCATAGCTGATTCCCGCCGTGCCGGTTCTGAAGCTGGCCACGGTGCTGTAGGTCGTGCCCAGGCTGTTCGTCGCGTAGGCTTTCAGGCTGTAGCCGACCGCGTTGGCCAGGCCGGTGACCGGAGAAGTGTAGCTGCCGATGGTGGTGCCACCCTCGACCACGGTCGTGACTCCGGGTCCATCGATGATCGGGTCGGCATTGGTGTTGGTCACCGAGTAAACAAAGCCACGAGCGGTGATCGGCAGGTAGCCGTCAGCGGTCACGTTGCCGTTCAGAGTGGCGGTGGTGCCGGTGATCGAAGAAGCCGAGGCGCTGCCGAGGACCGGAGCGGTGGGGACGGCGACCAGCACCTCCCCGATTCCGATCTGGCGGCGTGCACCGCCGGTTCCGACGTTGCCATCGCTGACCCAGGTGAGGGTGATGACCTCATCCGGTGCGATGGAGAGTCCGGTGACCAGTTTCGCCTTGGTGGCATCCACAGCTGCCGAGGTGGAGTAATCCAGTTCGGTGACCGGACTTCCATTGAGGCTGAAGGTCCAGGCGGGCTCGCGGGATTGGTCGGCTCGTGAGACGCGTCCCAGGTAGGACACATACAACTGGGTGAGGGTGGTTCCCGTGTTGTTTTTCAGGGAAAGGGAGGCGGTGACCGTGGCGCTTCCTCCGACGTGCTGATATCCGAGCACTCCGGGAGTCACTCCACCCACAAGTCCACCTGAAGAAGTGGCAGGTCCCCAGGTTCCTGCGTAGCTGTTCAGGCCACCCGAGGAAACCACGCTCCAACCGGCAGGCAGGGTGCCGTTGACGATGCTTCCGGTGAAGTTGTCGAAGGCCTCGGAATATTGGCTCGAAAGCAAGGGAATCTCCGGAAGCGTGAAGATTGTGACTGCAGAGGAGTGGGTCGTTCCTTCGGCGTTGGTCGCGTAGGATGCCACCGAGTACTGGCTGCCTGGAGTCAATCCAGTGATCGGAAGGCTGAAGGCTCCAACCTCAGTGGAGACATCCGCGATCTTGGTGACACCGGATTCACCGGACTGAGGAGTGGCATCGACCGAGGTCAGGGAGTAAACGATGCCGCGCTCCGTGATCGGGCTGCCACCATCCGACGACACGGCCGTCCCAACGGTGACCGAGTTTTGGGAGAGTGAGGAGTAACTCGGAGTCACCCCGGCCACGCTTGGTGGGAAGGTGGCGGCACCTGATTCAACTGAAACGGCCGAGATCCCGATTTGCTCGCGGTTCCCCGAGCCCGCAGCCGTATCGCCATTCGAGTTCCAGGTGATGGAGAATGAACTTCCGATCGGGATGGTGAGCCCTGTGAGCGAGGCGGTCTTGAGCAGGTTGTCACCGTCCGAGGTCACATAGGCCAGAGCCGGGATGGGGACCGAGTTGGCTCCGTAGTTGAGGGTGACCGTGTAAGCAGGGGTTCGTCCGGCGCCATCTCGCGCACGTCGTCCACGGTAGGAAATGGTGAGGTCGGTGATCTCCGCTCCGGTGCCATTGGTGAGATTGAGGACCTGGTCGACGCTGTCCGTGTCACCGGTGTGCTGATAGCCGAAGACATTGGTCACCGGCGTGGCTGAGCTGAACTTGATCCCGGTGGAGGTGTTCGGCGTCGTGGTGGTGTTCCAGGCGCTGAAATTGAGCTTGGTGGTGGCCGATCCACTGGCTGTGAGCGCCCATCCGGAGGGCAGGGTCGCCGAGCTGGTGAAGCCTGAGAAATCCTGCAGGTAGGGTCCGGAATTGGTCAGCGAAGGAACGGAGACCAGGGTGAAGTTCCAGCTGAAGGTGGAAGTGGACGGGACGAACTTGGGAAGTCCGGCGTAATCGTTGTTGTTCGGGGAAACGTCCTCGAATGCGCCGCTGTCGATCTCGACGTAGTACTGGGTTCCATAATCCAGGGGAGGAGAAATCGGGATCGTGGCGACATTGTTGGTGGCGCTGGCAGTGCCGAAGGTGCCGGACTCCACCTGGGATGCGATCTGGTCATCGGAAACCCTCTTGATGTAGATCTTGGGCGATCCCGTGCTCGCGACCTGGACGTTTTCGTTGAAGGTGATGGTCAGAGCCGTAGGACGGGCAATCCCGGTGGCCCCGACAACCGGCGTGACGGAAACAATGGACGGCGGAGTCGTGTCGGCTGGGATGGTCTTGAAGTTCCAGACGGTCTTGTCACTGATGCCAGCGAAGCTGTTGGGTGAGGCGGCGGCATCGGTAATGACACCTGCGGGGATCAAGACGTAGTAGTCCGTGTCGTTGAGAAGCGGACTCGTAGGCGTGAAACTTGCAGTGGCGCCGGTAATGGTGACCGCTGAGGTCCCAACGGCGAACGACTGGACGACGCTATCGTCGGATTGCTTGTAGAGGGTGATGGCTCCTGTTCCGGCAGCAATGGCCTCGTTGAGGGTCACCGACAAAGTGGAATTGGTCGCAACATTGACCGCGTTGTCCGCCGGCGACAACGGTGAGGTGGATGCAAGAGCAGGCGGGGTGGTGTCCACACCATCGGAAGCCGACGTGACTAAAACGTTATCGATGGAGATTTTTGGGCGACTTCCATTCGTCCCGTTAGTGGGTCCGTTGTAGTAGTAGAACCGCAGTTTGACCTGACTCTGGCCATTCACGGCGGAAGGGATCGGAACGCTGACAGCCGTTGAACTCGCAACGTTGTTGGTAGCGGTGAAAGGCAATCCGCCTCCCGTGATCTCCGTCCAGGTGGTACCGTTGACGGAGTAGTAAACCTTCAGCGATCCGACCCGATCACCAGTCGAGTTGGCAACCTGAGCCGCGTTGAATGACAGGTTCCCGGAGGTCCTGCCGGAAAAATTCAAATTCAAGTCGATCGCACTGGATGTCGTATTGGCGGTGGTTCCCGTCGAAAGCAGCTGAATGTTCGTCGTGGGTCTCTGAACGCCTCCAGAGGAGCCTGTAGCTGCGAACGACGCGGTGGAAGCTGTTGTTCTGGTAGCATCCGGGATGGTTGCAGTGCCACCCGCCGCGATCCCGGACCAGGAGTTGGTGGTTGGGTTGGTCCACGAGGCAACGGTTGAGAAATCCTCGCTGTAATTCGAGACGCTGAGGCTGAAATAGGTCTGTGCCTGAAGCGTGTCGATCGCAGTCATCGCGAGGGCGACAGAGGCCAAGGCAAGTGACATGCAGCGGGGGGATTTCAGGATGGAAGCTTTCAGCGTTGGCTTGCGCTCCAGTGATGTCGTGGGCTTCGCGTGCTTGTGAGGCGAGGCTGAATAGAGGTTTTTGAGGATCATGGCAGGAGGGAGGTTCGGAACTCTTCGTGCACCTGATAAAGAGCACAGGTGAGGGAATCTATGGCGATCGTCTTGGTGTCGGTTTCGACACGGGGGTGGAAAAGCATTTTCCGGGCCGACGGATTTTCTTCTTGCGAGACCGAAGTTTCAGTAAATACTGAAATTATGAGCAGTGCAGATGACGTGAAGCTGAAACAGGCCCGCGAGGACTTTGTG
>JAIYDT010000477.1 GCA_027487355.1 Verrucomicrobiaceae bacterium | reverse complement strand
GGGGCGTGGAGCACGAGCATCTTGCGACCGGCATCGGCGGGGATCGTCGAGCGGGTGGCCTTGGAAACGACCACCATCAGTGTGATCGCGAGTGGCACGGCCCAAATGGCGGGTTGCTCGGAAAGAATCCGGAGCAGCGGATGATCGATCCAAAACTGAGCCATCGTGCCGGGCACGTAGGGGATGTTGTTCTTCAATGCAGCGGCCTGGTCGGCCTTGGCAATGAGGTCGCTTGCGTTGGTCAGGGCCGCCGCGATGAGCGCACAGAGTCCGCCGGTGAGCATGCCGGTTGCGGCTCCCCTCATCGTCATGCCGCGCCACCAGACACTCATGAAGAGCAGCGGGAAATAGCTCGCTGCCGCGATGGCGAAGGCCTGGCCGACCATGAAGTTGATCTCCAGTTTCTCGACCAGCGAACCGAGGATCACCGAGACTCCCCCGACGATCACGGCGCACCACTTGAACATCTTCATCCGCTGCTCCGAACTGGAGTTGGGACGCAGGATCTTGCCAAACACATCGTGGGCAAGGGCACCGGTCATCGACACCAGAAGGCCGGAGAACGTGCTCATGAAGGCAGCGAAGGCACCCGCACAGGTGATGCCGCTGAGGATCGAGCCCAGCATTCCGTATTTCGCCCGGATCAGGGTCGGCAGCTTCAGGACGACCTGATCCGTCCCCTTGATCCCCGTCAGGCCGGTGTAGAGCTCCGGCATCAGGTTTCGTCCGAGAACCCCGAACACGGGCGGAAAGACATAGAAGACTCCAATCAGGATCATCACCCACATGGTGGTGCGCTTCGCGGCCACGCCGTCCGGATTCGTGTAGAAGCGGACCAGGATATGGGGTAGCCCGGCCGTGCCACAGACCAGAGCAATGATCAGTGAGAAGGTGTAGAGCAAGGAATAGGGACGGCCCTCCTCCGCAGAGAGTCCGGCGGCCTTGGCGGCCTTGGTGCTGAGTGGACCGAACGGAGCGATCCACGTCTCATCCTTGGGGGCCTTCTCGGGCAGAGCTGCCCTCTGTGCACCGGATGCGGTCGGGTCGATGTTCTGCGAGAGTGCTGGTGGAGCCGAGGAATCCGACGGCTGATGATTCAATGAGAGATTTTTCCCATATCCTCCATAGACCGCAACCAGGACGAAGACAGGCACGGAAATGGCAAACATCTTCATCCAGTACTGGAACGCCTGGATCAGGGTGATGCCCTTCATGCCTCCGAGGGCGACATTGAAGGTGATCACGAGCCCGACGACCGCCACCCCCACCCAATAGGGAATTCCATTGGTCGCCACACCGAGATCATTCACTGGAGCCAGCCCCGCCAGAAAGGTTCCGCGCAAATCCACATCCTGGAAAATGTAGGAGAGCGTGACACCCGCGCCCTTCATCTGCGGCATCGTGTAGAAGAAGCCGATGAACAGCACGAAGCAGACGGCGATCTTGCGGAACAGCGGCGAATCGAAACGGCCCTCCGCGAAGTCCGGAATCGTGTAGGCCCCGAAGCGTCGCAGCGGTCCGGCGATGAACAGCAGCAGGAACAAGTAGCCGCAGGCATAACACACCGGATACCACAGCGCATCATAGCCGGAGGACATCACCATGCCCGCAACGCCCATGAACGAGGCGGCACTGAGGTATTCGCCGGAGATGGCGGCGGAATTCCAGCCGACCGAAACCGATCGGCCAGCCACAAAGAAATCAGAGGCGGTTTTCGAACCTCCGGACGAGCGGAAGCCCATCCAAAGGGTCGCCAACACGGTCACCAGCGAGAACCCGAGAATCCAAGGATCGACATTCATGGTTCAGCTCAGGATTGGGTTTCGGACTTGGCCGCCTTGGCGAGGGCCATCTCGGCCTCTTCGCGCTCCATGGCCAGCGAGCGGCGGATGAAGGTGTAGCTGATCACCCACACGAACGGAAAGAACAGCACACCGAGGATCAGCCAGGTCAGCGGAAAGCCGCCAATGCGCGTTGCCATCATCTCAGGCAGGAAATAGTTCAACAGAGGCATGCTCAGCAGGACGATCCCGAAGGTCGCGCCACAGGCGATCGAAAGCTTCAGTTGCCGGCGCATGAGCTGGCGCAGAAACGCCTCGCTGTGGATGTAGTCGTTGTGCTCTTGGGAGTGCATTGGGTTTCTCAGGTGCTAACGGACGAATCCGGGAAGTCGAAGCAAGAAATTCGCTGAAACCCGTTCGGGGGATCGATTCCCCGCCAACTACTCCGAAATTTCCCTCGATCAGCCCTTGGAAGTTTCCATCCGGCTGTCCATCGTCGCGCCCCACGAATGACCACGGTTCTTGAAATCCTCGACGGCGGCACGCGCTACCTGGAAAAGCGCGGCATCGAGGATGCCCGGCGGAACATGCAGATGCTGGTGGCCCACCAACTCCAGTGCACCCGGATGGAGCTTTACCTGCGCTTCGACCAGCCGATCAGCGAGTCCGATCTGGTCCCGCTGCGCGACGCCCTGAAGAAGCGCGGTGAAGGCGTCCCGCTCCAGCACCTGCTGGGCACCGTTTGGTTCCATCAGAACGAATTCAAGACCGACGCCCGGGCCCTCATCCCCCGCCCCGAGACCGAGGAGCTGGTGGAAATCCTCCTAAAGCTCGAACTCCCCGAAAGCGCCCGAGTCCTCGACCTCGGCTGCGGCTCCGGCGTCCTCGGGCTTTCCCTCGCCGCCGCCCGGCCACGCTGGCACGTGACCCTGGCCGACATTTCGCCGGAGGCTCTTGAGCTGACCCGGGAGAATGCCGCCAAGCTGGAGCTCCCGAACGTTTCATTCGTCGAAAGCGACCTCTTTTCCGCCCTGGATGGTCCCTTCGACCTCATCGCGGCGAACCTCCCCTACGTCCCGGAAACCGAGCGCGCGACCCTGACCAAGGAAGTCCAGCACGACCCCGACCTCGCCCTCTTCGGCGGACCGGATGGGCTCGATGTCATCCGGCGTTTCACCCCCGAGGCCATTGGAAAACTTGCGCCTGCGGGGCGGATCGGACTTGAAATCGGACACGATCAGGCTTCACAGGTCGCCCGACTCCTCCAAGACTCCGGCTTCATCGGCGTCGAAGTGAAGACCGACCTTTCGGGCGTCGCCCGTTTCCCCCTCGCCCAGAAGCCCTGATTCAAGAGGCTTGTCGATCGTGGATCGCAGATCCCGGTTTTCAGAAATCCACCATCTCCCATCCCCGATCCCCAATCTCTCTCATGGACAAACTCCTCGTTCACGGCGGCAGCACCCTGCGCGGTTCCGTCAACATTTCCGGCTCGAAGAATGCCTCGCTGCCGATCATCGCCGCCGCCCTGCTGACCGATGAGGATGTCATCATCCGCCGCGTGCCGGATGTGTCCGACACCAACTACATGGTGCAGATCCTCAACGCCCTCGGGGCCGAGGTCGAGCGCTCGTCCGGCACCATCCGCGCCACCTGTGCCGAAATTTCCGACACCGCTCCCTACGAGCTGGTCCGCCGGATGCGGGCCTCGATCTGCGTGATGGGCCCGCTGCTGGCGCGGAAAGGTCGCGCCGTTGTCTCCCTGCCCGGTGGCTGCATCATCGGCGATCGCCCGGTGGACCTCCATTTGAAAGGGCTTCAGGCGCTCGGGGCGCAGGTCGAGTTTGAAGGAGGAAACATCATCCTCACCGCGCCGAAGGGACTCAAGGGGGCCGAACTTGATCTTCGTGGAACCTCCGGCCCGACCGTTCTCGGCACCGACAATGTGATGATGGCCGCCACGCTCGCGGAAGGCACCACCGTCATCGAGTCCGCCGCCGCCGAGCCTGAGGTGATCGATCTGGCGAATTTCCTGAATGCGATGGGGGCCAAGATCACCGGAGCCGGCACCCGGCGCATCGTCATCGAGGGCGTCGCCAAGCTTCACGGGGTCGAACACACCGTCATCCCGGACCGCATCGAGGCCGGCACCTTCATGGTCGCTGCGGCTTTGGCCGGCGAAGGAGTCACGCTGCGCCGCGTCTGCCGCGAGCATCTCAAGGCCATCACCGCCGCGATCGAGGCCTCGGGACATTCGGTTTCGTTCAACGAAGCGGGCGACGCCTGCACCGTCCATCGCGGCACCGATCTCAAGGGCGTCGACCTCGTCACCGCGCCCTACCCCGGCTACCCGACCGACATGCAGGCGCAAATGACCGCCCTGCTGGCCACCACGCCGGGCATCAGCGTCATCAAGGACACCATTTTCCCGCAGCGCTTCATGCACTGCGCCGAGCTCAAGCGGATGGGAGCCGACATCAAGGTCGACAACGGCACCGCCATCGTCCGTGGCACCGAGAAACTTTCCGCCGCCCCGGTCATGGCCTCCGACCTCCGCGCCTCCGCCGCCCTCGTGCTGGCGGCCCTCACCGCCACCGGAACCACCGAGATCAACCGCCTCTATCACATCGACCGCGGCTACGAGCACATCGATGAGAAGCTCCTCCTGCTTGGAGCGAACGTCGAGCGGGTGAGGGTGTAGGAGATTGAGTGGCCAGGGTTCAGTGGCCAGTGGCCAGAAAGAGAAAGAGCCATGTCTCTTCAATTTCTTCACTGACCCCTCTCGCTTACTGGCCACTGGCCCCTTCTTCACCGCCCCTTCTTCGAAAAACCCGGCCTCGACACATCGATGCGCGGCCCCTAGCGTGCCCGCCTTTCCTACACCATTTTATGATCCGCAAACTGATCCCCGGCGCCCTGGCTCTTGGCCTCACCGCCCTCGCCACTGCCCAGACCCCTGCCGCCGAGAAGGGTTCGGCCAAACCCTCCCCTGCTCCCGAGGCTCCGGCCGCACCGGTCGATCCCGCCACGGTGAAGGTCGATTCCTCCTACGCCCTCGGCTTCCGCACCGGTTCCTCTTTTGCCCAGGAATACGGCCAGTATGGCGTTTCCGCCGCAGACATCGATCCTGAAGGATTCCTCAAGGGATTCATGGGGGCGTTGAAGGGTGGCAAGCCCGAGCTTTCCGACGACAAGCTGCAGGCGGCCATGAAGTCCCTCGGCGACCTGCTTCAAAAGCGCGAGGAAGCTCTCGGCGTGAAGAATCTTGAGGACGGTAAGAAGTTCCTCGACGAGAACGGCAAGAAGGAAGGCGTCGTCACCACCAAGAGCGGCCTCCAGTATCAGATCCTCGAAAAGGGCGGCGACAAGAAGTTCGTCGCACCGAAGGAAGGCGAGGAATCCAACAAGGAGTTCATGGTGAACTACAAGGGCACGCTGATCAACGGCACCCAGTTCGACGCCTCTCCTGAAGGCAAGCCGGTCGCCATGACGCTGGAGGTCATCGACGGCTTCAAGGAAGCCCTCACCTCCATGCCGATCGGCGCGAAGTGGAAGCTCTTCATCCCGGCCAGCCTCGCCTACGGCGAAAAGCGCCGCAGCGGCGAGCTCGGACCGAACCAGCTGCTCATTTTCGAACTTGAGCTGGTCGATATCAAGGACGCCCCGCCCGCCCCCGCAGGTGGACTCCCCTTCCCGATGCCCCAGGGCGGACCGGCTGGCGAGTGAGCGTTTCAGCATGATTTCAAGAGAAGCCGCCGG
>JAIYDT010000207.1 GCA_027487355.1 Verrucomicrobiaceae bacterium | reverse complement strand
GTGCCGTTACCAGATTTCCAGTCGCCGCGAACGAGCCTGCCGCCCGCGCGTTCGGCCCTCCGCAGAGGACCAGAACGAGCGCCGCAGCAAGCGCCAGAAAGGCCTGAAAACGCTGTTGGGAATGAGGCATGACGGGGGGGCCGCGAGGGGATGGTCAATTGCTAAACCATTCCAGGCAAAAAGCCACAGATTCCAAGCGCGGCGCCGGAGAAACCTTGGACATGCCCAACTCTCGAGAGGGCCAGATCAGATCGACCCGAATCCGCGGTTCGTTCAGTCGTTCACAAAAAAACGGCGGGCCTTGCGGACCGCCGTTCTGAGATCGTGGATCGCTCGGATCACTTGTCGTCTGGACCAGGCACCGAAATCGGCGGCGTCACCGCTTCCACCGGCGCACGGCGTGGACCGCCTTGCATGCCGGGCATGCCCATGCCGGGAGGCATTCCCTGGGGTCCGCCTTGTGGACCGCCCGGCGCTGCGGGGGCATCGGCTTTCTTGAGAAGCGCGGCCTTGTCCTTGAGGAGGGCCTCCACGGTGGACTTGGCGACCTCGAAGGTGCGACCCTTCAGACGCTGCTCGTTTTCAAGCTGCTGCTGAAGCTCCTTGGTCCGGGAAGCGAAGGCCTCGTCCTTGGACTTGGCGTCCTCGGGCTTCTCATCGGCCTCCTTCTTGCGCTCCTTGGCCAGATCGGCGGAGACCTCGACGGTCACAAAGTAGTTGTCGGTCGCGGCAGGTGCCCCTTCGGCCGACGGTGCTTTCGCTTCCGCTGGCTTCGCGGGGGTGAGGGTGAAGTTGTATTTGAAGCCCTCGACGGTCTCGATGACCACCTTCTGCTTCTTGTCCGGCTGGTCGCGCTTGGCGAGATCGGCAGCCGTCACGACGTCCTCGAAGCGCCCAAAGGAAAACACGCTCTTCAGGGCCGTGGTGGAGGGCTCGTCAAGGACCTCAGCGGGTGCGCCTTCCAGCGCGAAATTAGCGTTCTCGTCCGCCCGGGTGAGCTTCCAGCTCAGCTCGTCCTTGCCGGGCTGGGTGATCGAGATCGACTTCGGTTTCTCGACGTTCGCGAACTCCTTGTTGATCCAGTCGGTGGGCTTTCCGACCAGGCTGCCGAAGAGCTCGCTGGACTTGTAGATGCCGGTTTCGTCCGCGTGATTTCGCACGAAGCGACCCGTGGCACCAGCGCCGGGACCCGCCATCGGATCGGCTTCCTCATCGCCTTTTCCGCCGAAGGACTTGCCGAGCGAGATCTTGGCGAGTTCCTTTCCGGAGGCATCCGCGAAGGCCAGCGTGTAGCCGCGGTCCTTGGCGACGGACGAGGCTTCATCCATGCCGAAACGCGGCGCGAAGGACGGGCCCGCCTCGATGCCTTCGACGACCTTGAGTTCGGCGATCGTGCTGATGAGTGTCTTGACGTTTGAACTGATGGCTGGGTAGCCATCGCGTTCCTGCACGGCCCACTCCTTCTTGTCGTTGCGGACCAGGGTGACGGTGCCGTCGGCGGAGGTGATGGTGAGCTTGGCAACATCGTTCGCAGGGAAGGATTCCAGGAGTGTCTGACCGCTAGCTCGGGCAGTGTTGCTCTTGGTTTCCCCGGACTGGTTGACCTTCACGAGGGCGAACAGTCCGACGAGGACGATGGCGGCGATCCAGAGGATGATGACCTGACGTTTGGACATGGCGTTGGAAGATAGAAGTTTGGAAAGGGCTTGTTCAGCGGGCGCGGGTATTGCTGCGGCGGACGATGAAGAGACCGATGGCGAAGAGGGTCACAACGACCGGCATGCCAGCGACGTTGAGGAGGGTGATGCGGCCGGTGACTGCATCCTTCTGGGACTTGAGGCCCTTCTCCATCTCGCGGACCTTCTTGGAAGCCTCGAGCTGCTGCTTGCGGAGGTTCTTGATGGCGGCCTCCTGTTCGGGTGAGGCGATCGGGTCGTTTAGCTTGCTCTTCTCCGCCTGGAGGGCCTGGAGCTTCTCAACGGCGGACTTCTCCTCTTCACGGATCTTGGCGATTTCGGCCCCGACGTTCTTGTCGAAATTGTCCTCCATTTCCTGGATGACCTTGAAGGGACGACGCGTGGCCGAACGGCTGCGGGCGCCGATCAGATACTGCGAGCCAGCCGCCTGGTCGATGACGTTCATCAACAGCGAGGAGTTGCCATTGATCGGCGAGACCATCTGCATGCCGCCGAAGTTCTGCACGGAATAGGCGAAGCGATCGTAGAAGGCATCGACGTCACCGATCAGGAAAACATTGCCCGGAGCGGTGGCCTCCTTGAGGGAATCCGGCTTCTTTTCCTCGGGCTTGGCAGCGTCGCCTTCCGGCTTCGGCTCAGTGGGCTTTCCGTCCGGGAAGGCGGACTTAAAATTGCCGCTGAGGGAAAGCACCAGGTCATAGGCGTGACCTTCGCGCTTCATCGTCGTCGCGATCGAGGGATCGAGCTGCGAGGCCTTCACTGAATCGACCAGTCCGGCATTCTCCGAGGTCTTGATCAAGGTGTTGGCCGAGACACCCGCGCCGCCGGTCTTGGTGAAGGCACCAGGAAGGAAGAGGGTGACGCTCTCGAGGTTGCGGGTGATGACGTCCTCCTTCTGAGGCATGGCATCCTTGGTGATCGTCAGGACGGCAGCGGCCTTGCGGTTGCCCTGCATCACGGTGGCGTAGGTGCCGTCTGCAACGACCTGGCTGGATTCGAAGGAAACTCCCCAGTTTTTCAACAAGGTGGGAAGCGTGGAGGTCGGGGCCACACCGCCGCCACCCATCATCGGATTGCCACCGCCGACGATCTGGGCGGCGACGGAAAAGGGATCGAGGCAGGCGATCACCGTTCCGCCCTGAAGAACATACTGGTCCACGGCGAACTCGGCGGCAGGCGTGATGCCGGCGGGATGGAACAGGAGCAGAACCTTGATCTCCTTCGGATCGATCTTCTCCGGGGTCATCGTGAGGTTGCGGATCTCGTAGCTCTGCTTGAGCTGCTGATAGATCACCCAGCCCGGAGTCGGCGGCTGGCCGGGCATCATGGCGGGTGCACCCTCGAGATCGAAGGCAGACATCACGCCGACGACCGGCTTGCGGGTGGCACTGACCTCGGCGACGGCCTTCGAGAGGTGATACTCGAGCATCGTTTCGTCGCGCGGATCGAGAAAGGGAATCGTCGTGGTCTTGTCGAGGCAGGAGACGGCGATGCCGAAGTAGAGATCGCCCAGTTGATTGATGCGCTGGATGCCGTCCAGATTCGCCGAGTCCTCGGCATCGGTATCAGGTTCAGGATCAAGGTTCTGCACTCGGAGTTTGCCGCTTGCGAGGGTCGAGTATTCCTTCAGTAGGTCATCAACATGGCGCATGTGGAGTTTGATATCCTCCGGCACATAGGCGGCATTGCGTGAGGCATAGTATCGGATGGTGACCGGGGCCTGGAGTTCCTTGAGGATCGACTTGGTGCCGTCGGACAGGGTGTGGACCTTGTTCTCGGTGAAATCGAGGCCGCGATGGCCGATGCCGAGCGAGGAGACCAGCAGGTTGCCGAAGACGACGATGAGGACGAGGGCGATGATCCCGAGAACAACCCGGGTGACCGGATGGGTGGTTTTGGCAGACATGGCTTGAGGAAATTGGGGTTCTGGATTCGGGAATTCAGGAACGTTTGGCGGAAAGGACAGCGCTGGTGCCGAACAGGCAGGCCACGATGATCGTGCCGAACCAGACGAAGTCCTGGAGGCGGAACAAACCACGGGCGAGCGACAGGTAGTGATCCCAGACGCCGATCGCGGTGATGGCGGCGACGAGCCAATCCCAGAGCGCCTTCGAGTAGGACTGCACGAAGGGTTCGAAGGTGCCGAGCACCAGCACGATGCAGAGCGCGGCGGAAATCACGAGGCAGATCACCTGATCGCGCGTGAAGGCGGAGACCAGCAGGGTGATGGCCAGGAAGGTGCAGCTCACGAGGAAGGCTCCGATGTAGCCGGAAAGGATCGTCAGGTTGTCGGGATCACCCAGCCAGTTCACCGTGATCCAGATCGGGAAGGTGAGCGCGAGGGCGATGAGCCACACGGCAGCGGCGGCGAAGAATTTCCCGAAGATCACACTGCGGGTGGAAATCGGGAAAGTGCCGAGCAGCTCGATGGTTCCATTCCGCTGCTCGTCGGTCCAGAGTTTCATCCCGACGGCCGGGACGAGCACCATCAGCACCAGCGGCAGATAGAGGAAGAACGAGTAGGTCAGCGAGGCGTCACGCGCCTCCAGGAAGGAGCCCAGCGTGAAGGTGAGGATCAGCGAGAGGAACAGGAACACCACGATCACCGCGTAGGCGATGGGATGGGTGAAATAGCTCACAAACTCGCGTTTGAAGATGGTCCAGATGCTTTTCATTTTTACAGAGTTGAAAGTTAGGAGTTAGAGGTTATTGGGTCGGATTCTTTGCCTTTTAACAAATAACTCCTAACCAATAACCAGAGCCGTCAGGCGGCGGTATCCCGCGTGGTGAGCTTGCGGAACAGGTCGTAGAGCGAACCGGTGCCGGACTGGGCAAGGAGCTGGGAAGGAGTGCCATCGGCGACGATGACGCCGCGATCGACGATGACCGCGCGGGAGCAGGCGGCTTCGACTTCCTCAAGGATGTGCGTGGAGAACAGCACGGTCTTGGTCTGCCCGAGGCGCTTGATGAGCTGGCGGATCTCGTATTTCTGGTTCGGGTCGAGACCGTCGGTCGGCTCGTCGAGGATCAGGATTTCCGGATCGTGCAGCAGCGACTGCGCGAGGCAGGTGCGGTGACGGTAGCCTTTCGAAAGGGTGTCGATCGCCTGAGTGGCGACTGAGCCGAGGAAGCAGGTGTCGATCGCGCGATCCACCGCATCCTTTTTCGCAGTGCCGGAAAGGCCGCGGATGTCAGCGCAGAAGCGGAGGAATCCGACGACGGTCATGTCGTTGTAGAGGGGCGCGGACTCCGGAAGGTAGCCGACCTTTTTCTTGGCCTCGGTGGGGTTGTCCACGATGGAAATGCCGCAGAGCCGGGCGTCTCCGGAGGTGGGTGGGATGAACCCGGTGACCATGCGCATGGTGGTGGACTTGCCGGCGCCGTTCGGCCCGAGGAAGCCCAGGACTTCGCCCGGGCTGACCTTGAACGAGAGGTTGTCGACGGCGGTTTTGGTTCCGAACTGCTTCGTGAGGTTCTCGACTTCGATCATTGTAGGTTGGAAAATTGGGTTGCCGGGTAGGCGTGCGTGACAGCGATGCCGAATCGGGGGTGCGTCTGGAATTTTTTCAAAGGCGGATCATTTTCAATCGAAAAATTGGGCTCAATTTTTCCGATGACCCGGGAGGCGGAATGTGTTTAGAGAAAGCCGGATGAGCGACGATAATCGTGCGGAAATCAAACTGGAGTTCGACACCCCGCAGTTTCTGCAGTCGCTCTTTGCCAATGAACCGAGAAATCTGGCCTACCTTGAGGCCAAGCTCGGGGTCGTGGCGGTGACACGTGACGGCTGGGTCCTGCTGTCCGGTCCCAGCGATCAGGTCGAGCGGGCGAAGTCGGTTTTCCACGATCTGGAGCAGGCCCGGCGGAACGGAACGGATATCTCCACCCGCGACTTCCATCTCTCGGTGGACGTGGCAGTGGCTGGCAGCGACGTGAAGGTAGCCAAACTGGCCGAGGTCCGCCTGTTGGGCCTGCGGGGACGAAAGCCGGTGGTTCCCAGGACCCCGCATCAGCTCGAATACCTTCGTGCCATCGAGAAAAACGACGTCGTCTTCGGTCTCGGCCCGGCGGGGACCGGCAAGACCTACCTCGCGATGGCGATGGCACTGACGATGTTGAAAAAGCGGCTTATCGGTCGCGTCGTGCTGACCCGGCCAGCCGTGGAGGCGGGCGAGGCACTCGGTTTCCTGCCGGGGGATCTGAAGGAGAAGGTCGCCCCCTATCTGCGACCGCTCTACGACGCTCTCCATGACATGCTCGATCCTGAGGAGGGGCAACGCTACTTGGAGGATGGCACCATTGAAATCGCCCCTCTGGCCTTCATGCGCGGTCGGACCCTCGCGAGGTCCTTCGTGATCCTCGACGAGGCCCAGAACACCACCCGCGAGCAGATGTTCATGACCCTGACCCGCCTCGGGGAGGGATCGCGGATGGTGATCACCGGGGACGGTTCGCAGATCGACTTGAAACCGGGCCAGGCCTCCGGGCTGGCCGAGGCCGAGCGGGCGCTGCAGGGGATCGAGAGCGTGGAATTCATCCGCTTTTCCAAGGGGGACATCGTCCGGCACCCGGTGGTGGCCCGGATCGTGGAGGCCTACGAGTCGCATCGGGACAAGTCCTGATTTCCCATGAACCTGACCCGCCTTTTCAGCATGGTCAGCGTGCTGCTGGTGATCGTCTGCCTCGGGCTGGTGGCGGTGAACATGCTCGTTCCGGCCCTGTTCATCCTGGGCACCATTCTGGTGGCCGGAATCGCCCTCGCCGCCGCGAATTGGCCCCGTTAGCGGTCGGGAATTGCGGATTGCCAAGGGGTTCCGGCTGAGCTAGAACTCCCGCCCGTGAGGGGCGCGACGCACGCGCCCTTTGCCGTCCCTGAACCGATCACGCCTGTGGGATTTCTGGATGAATTCAAGCGCTGGAGACTGGCCCGCCAGGGTCTCTCGTCCGGAAAGAAACGCCGCGTTCACTGTGAGAGCGCGGCGATGCAGTCGCTGGAATTCAGCGTCTGGGTCCGCCTCGCCCTCTATGCCACCTTTGCGGTCGGAAGTTCCGTCCTGGTCCTGAAATCCTCCGCCCAGTCCGTCTTTTCCTCCGATCCCCTGAAAGGCACGCTCTGCGGCCTGATCCTCGCCCTGACCGCCCTGGCCACCTTCCATTTCGGTCGGGAAGCCTCCTGTCGGAGAAACAGCCGCGTGGTGCTTGTTCTCGGAGGCATGCTCGGCCACCTCGGCGTGATCCGCCTGGTGATGAGCTTCACCAGCGAGTCCGCCTCGCCGGGCATGTTCCACTTCCTGCTGCTGCCGTTCGCGCTGGCCCCAATGCTCCACAGCGTGCTCCTCGGCCGCTCGATCGGGGCCTTTTCCGCCGTCTATGTCAGCCTGATCGGTGCCCTGCTGGTGCCCGGCCATGAGGTCCTGGGCTACCTGATCCTGAGCCTGATCAGCGGCATGACCGGGGTGCTGGTGACCACCCGGGTTTCCAAGCGGGTCCAACTCCTGAAGGCAGGTCTCCTGGTCGGTGCGGCCTCATTGCTTCTCGGCCTGCTTCTTGGAAACCTGCAACTCGAAACCCTCTTCGGACCGGGAACGATGGACCATCTCCAGACGATCGGGCTCGACGCTGCCGCCGCCTTCGGTACCGGCATCGCCACGGCCCTCGTCGTCGGTGGACTGCTGCCGGTTTTCGAGGGCGTGTTCCAGCTCACCACCGGCATCAGCTGGCTGGAACTCAGCGACCTCAACCACAAGCTGCTCCGCCGGATGCAGCTCGAGGCCCCGGGAACCTTCCATCACAGCCTGATCGTCGCCGCCCTCGCAGAAGCCGCCGCGGAATCCATCGGCGCGAACGCCCAGCTTTGCCGCGTCTGTTCCTATTTCCACGACGTCGGCAAGCTCAAGAAGCCGGAGTACTTCATCGAGAACCAGCACGACGGCGCGGAGAACCCCCACGACTCGCTCACCCCCACCATGAGCGCCCTCGTCATCATCGCCCACGTCAAGGACGGCGTCGATCTGGCGGTGAAACACAAGCTCAACCCCAGGATCATCGACGTGATCCAGGAGCACCACGGCGACTCCCTCGTCGCCTACTTCTACCGCAAGGCCCAGGAACAGAAGAAATCCGAGCTGGAGAAAGTCGAAAAGGGCCTCGGCAATCCCGAGGACCTGCCCCACGTGGAGGAAAAGAATTTCCGTTACCCAGGCCCGAAACCCCGCGCGGTCGAAAGCGGCATCGTCTCCCTCGCCGACTCGATCGAAAGCGCCTCGCGCTCGCTCAAGAAGCCCACCCCCGCCAAGATCCGCGGGATGATCGACGACATCGTGAAAGCCAGGATCGACGACGGCCAACTGGACGACTGCGCCCTCACCTTGCGCGAACTTTCGAAGGTGAAGGAAAGCTTCGCCACCACCCTGCGTTCGATGCTTCACAGCCGGATCGACTATCCCAAGGACGATGAAAACAAGGCCCCAGCCTCCAGCCGCCGCAGCGACACGCAGAAGGTGATCGTGCCGCCGCCGCTGGATCGCGATGCCAACCGGGGCGGTCCTTCACAGCGCGGGGATGCCGCTGCCTGAGGCCGCTTTCCTTTCCAACCACCACGCTCATGAGCCTCGAAGTCATCGTCGGAAACCACCAGGAAGCCGTCCAAATCCCGGAAGGTTGGCTGACGGCCATGGAGGAGGCTGCCGCCTATGTCGTGAAGCTCGCCTTGGCCCGCGCCGCCCACGACGACTCGCCTCTCGCTCTGCTCGCCACCATCGAGGTCGCCTTGGTCGATGATGAAACCAGTGATCGGGTTCACCGCGATTTCATGGACATCGAGGGCCCCACCGATGTGATCACCTTCCATCATGGAGAGATCGTCATCGGAGCCGAGGTCGCCCTGCGCCAGGCGGCGGAGTATGGCGAACCGCTCGGGCGTGAAATCTTCCGCTACCTCGTCCATGGCATGCTGCACCTGGCCGGTCACGAGGACACCCTGCCGGGTGAGCGGGATCGCATGGAAACCGCCCAGGAGGCGATCGTCGCCGAGATCTGGAACGAGGGCCTCAGCACCAAGCTCAAGTAAGCCGGCAACTCACTCCTCTTCGTCCGAGGAAACCACCTCTTCCGAGCCATCCGAGAGGACCAGATCCTCCCTCACCGGCTCTTCCTTTTCCTCCACGGGCGCTTCAGCTTCGATCGCGACAGGCTCCTCGACCACTGGATCCGGCAAACGTCCGCCATTCTCCAGCATCAGGATGATGTCGGTCTGCACCTTGTCCACCTCGGAAAGCGGGATGTCCGGATCGCGGATGATGTAAACCTCCCCATTCTTGCGGTGCTCGTAAACACGCAGGATCCCGGTCGGCATCCGCTGGGTGTCGGTCTCGCGCAGCAGTCGCTGACGCTCCAACATCACGGCCAGGATGTAGCGGACGTTCTCGGTGTGATCCTCGTCTTCCTCCACCAGTCGCTTGAGCAGGCTCTCCACGCTCTCCTTCTCCACCATCCCCGGCTTTTCCTCGGTGACCGTGGCGTGAAACACCGCTTTCCAGAAAGAGAACGGAGCCTCATCCGCCTCGGTGCGGGCCGCCCAGGCCTCGACGGTGAAATCCTTGCGCAGGTAGCCGCTGGACTCGGGATCGGGAAACAGCGCGGTCACGATCGGTTGTCCGTCAACGAAGGCCACACCCGTGGCGGCGCAGTCACGGGAACGGGAGCGGATATGCCAGGATTCAGCGAGGGCCATGAGGGAGGTGATTCGAAGCTCTGGATTCGGAACTCGGACAAGAGTCACGCACCGGTGAAAAGGCGGCGCAAGGTTTGATGCAGCGGCCGTCCAGCCATGCGGCGTTGAAAGAGGAAGACGCCCAACAGGGCGAAGATCGCATTCGCTGACCACGCCGCCAGGGCTGGCGCGATGTAGGACGCCTCCCCCAGGGCCAGAAACACGGTCGTCAGGAACAGAAGGGCCACCGACAAGGCCACCGCCATCGCCACCCCGCCGGTGGAGCCACGCCGCGAGAAATGGATGCCGAGCGGAGCCGCCAGCAGCACGGTGACCAGACACACCCAGGGCTGGGCCCAGCGATAGTGCCACTGGGTGAGATATGGTGCCGGGATCACGCTGAGCTCGTTTCCAGCGTTGGAAGTCAGCCAGCCATTGAGGTCCGGAATGCCGAGATACGGTGCGGAAAGCCCCGGCTTGATGAGCTGCCACGGGGTCTCGGGCCAGCCGGGTTGGACCAGCGTCTCGGAGTATTCGGTGAAGTCCGGCGGCATGTCCGGCTCGAAAAGCCCGACCGTCGCGCCCTCGAACGACCACGTCCGGTCCGCCGGGTTCCAGCTCGCCCGCGCGGCGGAAAGCCGGGACTTCAGGCTGCCATCCGGCCGCGTGGTGGTCACCTCCACCGCCTGCAGCGGCCGGCCCTTTTCGTAGTCCTTTGGAAACGTGCCCACCATCCACAAGCGATGCTGCGGCGGATTCCGGTAAAGCACGTTCGAGGCCGCCAGAACGGTCGTCCCCTTCGCCTTCTGCAGGATTTCCTCGGACTCACCATCCGAGACAGGAGCCCAGTGGTAGTTCAGCCCCGCACACAGCAGCGTGCTGAATACCCCGGCCAGAATCAGCGGCAAACAGATCCGCGGCAGGCTGCGTCCGGCCTGGATCATCGCCACGATTTCGCGACTCTTCGAAAGCTTGCCCAGGCAGTAGAGCAGTGACAACAGCAGCGAATAAGGCAGCAACAGCAGGAAAATCGCTGGCAGCCGGGTTCCATAAAACGTCGACAAGGCCCTGATCATCTCGTCGCTCTGGCGGAGATCGCCCAGGTTGTTCTGAAGGTCCATCAACAACCAGATCGTCAGCAGCGACGCGAAACAGATCATGAAAATTCCCAGAAACTGCCGCGCCAGGTAGCGGGCGAGAATCCCGCCAATCGCGTAGGCAAGCCCGGCCAGCGCGGGCAGGAAACAGATCAAGCCGAGAATCTTCGGCCGCATCAGGTGGGCTGCTGCGTCGGAGTCCGGGAACCCCAGCAACTGCGCGTCCACGGCCTTCGCCTCCGCCGGCACCAACCAGCAAAACAGCGCGATCCCCAGCAGCAACAGCAGCAGGGGCAACAGGCCGCGTTTCAAGGTCTCGGAGGAAAAAGGCATCGTGCGTCGAACGCTGGAACAATGTCCCTCCCCCTCCCCGGGTGTCGAGTGCGTTGTCAGGAGGTTCCGGAACTTGCAGCTTGGCAGGAGGGCTCCGACGGGATGCGATGCATCCGCCCATGATCGCCATCACCGAAGGCCAGCCGCTGCCCGGATTCGCCGAACTGGTGCGCGGTGACTTTTCGACGAAAGGCGTGCTCGCGAAGTCGCGCGACTTCGAGTTCCGCCCCCAGCAGCAGGAGCTGGCCGTCGCCGTGGCCGAGGCCCTGATCAAGGCCGAGCCGCTCGTCGCCGAAGCCGGCACCGGGGTCGGGAAATCCCTCGCCTACCTCGTCCCCGCCGCCCGCTTCGCCCTCGAGACCGGCCGGAAAGCGGTCATCTCCACCCACACGATCAACCTCCAGGAGCAGCTCGTCCGCAAGGACATCCCCATCGTCCGCAAGCTCCTCGGCGACGACCTCCCTGCCGTCCTGCTCAAGGGCCGGCAGAATTACCTCTGCCCGCAACGCCTGAAGCGTGCCCGCGAACAGGCCGCCGACCTTTTCACCACCAGTGAAAGCGAGGAGCTCGAAGCCATCCGTCGCTGGGCGGAAGGCACGCGCGATGGCACCCTCAGCGACCTCGACATCCAGCCCTCGATGAAGGTCTGGCTCCAGGTCTGCAGCGAGGCCCACATCTGCACCGCCCGCCACTGCGGCCCGCGCGGCGACTGCTTTTTCCAGGAAGCCCGGAAAGCCGCCGCAGATGCCAAGCTGATCGTGGTCAACCACACCCTCTTCTTCGCCCTCCTCAACAGCACCGAGGACGCCGAGGGAAAACCCGAGGGCTTTCTCTTCCCGAACGATTTCGCCGTCCTCGACGAGGCCCACACCATCGAACAGGTCGCCGCCATCCAGCTCGGCCTCCGGCTTTCCCAATCCGGCCTGCGCTTCGACCTCCAACGGCTCCACCACCCGCGAACCAAGAAGGGCCTGCTGAAGTCGTTCCGGAAAGCCTCCGCCATCACCGCCGTCGACGAGGCCATCCAGGCCGTGGACCGCTTCTTCCATCACCTCGGGGACTCCGCCCGCTTCGGCGATTACTCGAAGGAGTTCCGCGTGCGGAAACCCGAGCTCGTTCCCAACACCCTCGCCGAACCCCTCCGCATCCTATGGCAGGAAATCGACGACCTCGCCTCCGACATCGAGTCCGAGACCACCCGCTCCGAGCTCCTGGACGCTTCCCGCCGCCTCCGCGAAGCCCACGGCGCGGTCTCCGTGTTTCTCGATCAAAAGGACGAGGACAGTGTTTACTGGGTCGAGCGCAGCGGTCGCGATGAAACGCAGTACTCCATGCACGCCGCGCCGGTGAATGTCTCCGAGCGCCTGCGTCCGCTGCTTTTCGCGAAAGGCCGCAGCATCGTTCTAACAAGTGCCACCCTCGGCGTCGGCGATCCCCAGCTCGGCTGGTTCCGGGGTCGTGTTGGGGCCGAATCCGCACGCGCCCTTTCCATCGGCAGCCCCTTCGACTTCCAGCGGCAGATGAAGGTGAAGATCTACAAGGCCATCCCCGATCCCGGCACGCCGAAGTATGATGAGGAACTCGCCGCCGGCATCCGCGATGCCTGTGAACAGAGCGAGGGTCGCGCCTTCGTCCTCTTCACCAGCTACCGCACCATGCGCGATGCCGCCACTCGTCTGGAAAAATTCTTCCAGAAGAAAAAGTGGCGGCTCCTCCTCCAGGGCGAAGGCCTGCCGCGCCATCGCATGATCGAGGAATTCCGCAGCGACGT
>JAIYDT010000411.1 GCA_027487355.1 Verrucomicrobiaceae bacterium | reverse complement strand
CAGTCGATCCCATTCGGCCTGGGAGCCATCGCACCACTCCACGGAATCAGGAGTGCAGAGGGCGGTCATTTCATCGACCCATTTCCGAAGGGCCTCGTGGGTGGTCGGAAGATTGTCTTTCATCACGGAACCATTGAAACCCATGACTGACCACCAACGCAACGCCACGTGCAGATTGCGGGGCATTTCTCGAAATATGCGGAGCCACCCGAGTATGTGAAACGTTTCACATCGCTCTCACCCGATACATCTTCCGGGAAAAAAGTTGGGCGGCCGTCGCCTGGCGCCCTGGGACGTCAGGCGGTGGCCGCCCGAAATGGCCCCTTGCGGGAGCCGAAATGCATTACGTGACGATCACGGATCTCTTTCAGATCCTGAACTGCCAGCAGGTATCGGTTTCCCGATCGCGCCAGGCTGGACGGCGCGAAATCGGATCCTGGAGGGTGCGGAGGGTCTTGCGACCTCCGGTGAGGAAGAAGGATTCGCATTCGATCTCAATCACCTCGAGACCCATGAAATAGGTGTCCTTCAAGGTGCTGACGGCGTCGTCTCCGAAAACTTCAGCGAGGTATTCGCGGAGAAGCCCGGCTTCCTTTTTTCCAAGAAAAAGAAAGGCGGGCGTCGCCTCGTGATCGCTTTTGGACCGGATGACGGCGGAAACTTCATCAAGATCCCAGATGTCGTCGAGCACGAGCTCAGGCTCGATGCTGCGGTCATCCGGGTAGGTACTAGGTCGTGTGGTTTCGTTCATGGTATTCATGGGGTAGATTGGCAAACAACATCCTCTACTTAGCACCCGGCATGCCGGATCCACCGGATCGACCCGGAAAATCGAATCATCGGGCGACATGCCCATCCGCAGATCCGACAAGTGGAATTCATCCAAATGCAGCACAATCCGTGAAAGATCCATCAGAGCGGATGGCACTGGCCGGACTTGCGGGAGGTCGGTTTGCATGGTAACGCCCAACCTGATGGGAGCTTCCGAACGAGATTACGCCGCCGTGCATTCCAAAACACCTTCGCTGCCTCCGGTGACGAAGTGGCTGATCATCGCGAATCTCGTAATCTTCTTCGTCGATCTGTTCCTGACCAAACAGGGCCAGGAATGGGGCCCGATCAAGGATGCAGGAGCATTCGCCATTCAAAGCGGGATTCTTGATGGGCAGGTTTGGAAATTCCTCACCTTCCAGTTCATCCACGACAGCCTCGGCCACGTCGCCTTCAACTGCGTCGGAATCTACTTCTTCGGCCCCTGGATGGAGAACTGGTGGGGCAGCAGGCGCTTCTCGATCTTCTATCTGCTCTGCGGCGCAGCCGGCGCGGCCTTTTACTCCCTGCTGGTCTTCATTCGTTTTCTTCCGGACGGCTACCAGACCGGTCTCGTCGGTGCCTCCGCCGGGATCTATGGCATCCTCATCGGCGTGGCCGTCATCGCCCCGAACCTCCGGGTCAGGCTGCTGATTCCTCCGGTGGAGCTTTCCATCCGGACCGTGGCCATGCTGGTCCTCGGCATCGCCGTCGTCTCGATCCTGCTCGGTCTCGGCGGCAATGAGGGTGGCGAGGCCGGCCATCTCGGTGGCGCCATCCTTGGCTTCATTCTCGTGAAAGGCCGCCTCCTCCTTGCAAAGCGAAAGGTGGCTCCCAGGATCCGCCCTGCGCGACCCTCCACCTCGCCACAGTCCTACGGAGAACCCAAGCTCCGCCCCCGCACCGAGATCGACCTTGCCGCCTCCAGCGAAATCGACCGCATTCTCGACAAGATCAGTCAGCATGGCTTCCAAAGCCTCACCGACGAGGAACGCGGCCTGCTCCGCAAAGCCTCCGAAAGCCACTCCTCATGACCGATGCCGAAATGATCGACTGCCCCGATGACGGGCGGCAATTGGAACGACTCCGTGCCATCATGCACCGCCTCCGTGCCCCCGGCGGCTGCCCATGGGATGCCGAGCAGACCCATGAGAGCCTCGTTTCCAATCTCATCGAGGAAGCCTACGAAGCCGTCGATGCCATCACCCGCCAGGATCACGAACATTTGAAGGAGGAACTCGGGGACGTGCTGCTTCAGGTTGTCTTCCACAGCGAGCTCGCCCAGGAAGCCGGCCGATACAACCTAGACGACGTCGCGCGTGGCATTTCCGAAAAGCTGGTCCACCGCCATCCGCATGTCTTCGGCGAAAGTTCGGCCGGAAATTCCGATGCCGTGCTCGCCCAATGGGACGCCATCAAGCGCGCTGAAAAGGGCGACGAGGAAAAGCCCTTCCTCCACGGAGTCGGCAAGGGCCTGCCTGCCCTGCCCCGCGCTGCGAAGCTTCAGAAGAAGGCCGCCAAGGTCGGCTTCGACTGGCCCAGCGAAACCGGTGTCATCGCCAAGATCCGCGAGGAGCTACACGAGGTTCAGGCTGCGGCAGACGCCCAGGATGCCGACGCCGTTTCCGAGGAAATCGGTGATCTCCTTTTCAGCGTGGTCAATCTCGCCCGCTTCCGGGGAGCCGATCCGGAAATCCTGATGGCCCGCGCCAATGACAAGTTCGAGAAGCGCTTCGCCGTCATGGAGAAGATTCTAACCGAACAAGGCCTTACCCTCCACGCCGCCACGCCCGAGCAAATGGACGACGCCTGGAATGAGGCGAAACGTTGGGAGTGATCTCCCCAGTTGAACAAAAGGGCAAGAGGAGCACAGACGGCTCGCCCGCGTTTCGACTCACGCCAAGTCCAAGTCAGGCAGCAACGCCTCCCGGACCGCCGAGAAATGGGCATCGCGCGCCAAAAGCGGAAGTTTCTCTGCGGACGCCACCGTCGCAATGAGCAAATCCAAGGCCGGAAAGTTGAATCCCTTTGCCCGTAGGTTCCCTGCAAGTTCCGCAGATCGATCCCAGTGGACTGGCGTCGCGACCACTCGACTTGAAAATCCCAAGGCCTGATGCAAGTCCGGCAATTCCTTCGGCCTCGCACCGATCACCAGTTCATACCTGACTGGACAGGTGTAAGCCGCCGCGCCCAGGGCAATCAAATCCGCCACCCGCGACTTGATCGCAGGGTCTCCCTGCGGACGGAGAAACTCGATCCATGCCGAAGTGTCGATCAGCACCCTCATGGCTGCGTGTGAGCGAGCGCCTCGATCTCCTCATTCGAGGCTTCGTAACGGGTCTTTCCCGCCATCACCTTGGCGAGAAAGGCTTGGCGCTGCCTGAATTCAATGAATTCGTCCAAGGCCATCGCCACGGCGGGAGACATCTTCTTCTGGCGGGTCAGCTCAAGGATCGAGCCCAACTTTTTTTCATCCACATCGACCGTAATTCTCATCTATTGGAAGGAAAATTTGATGAAGGTTTATCGCAAATTCTCATCAAATCAAGCGTTCAAGAAAAACGCCCGCCTCCTTTCGGAAGCGGGCGCTTTGGGAAGAGTTGGCCTGGCGCTTGGAAAGCGCCGCCTCGGATTATTCGCCCAGTCCGAAGCGGACGAAGCGGCGGACGGTCAGCGTGTCGCCGAGGTCCTTGCCCTTGGCTTCAACGAGCTTGGCGATCGTGGTGTCCGGGTCCTTGACGAAGCCCTGCTCCAGGAAGCAGCTCTCCGAGAAGAACTTGGCCATCTTGCCGACGAGGATGTTCTCGATGATGTTGGCAGGCTTGCCGGAGTCGGCGAGCTGGACGCGGAAGATGTCCTTCTCAGCTTCGACGATTTCAGCAGGAATGTCATCGCGGGACAGTCCGCGCGGCGCGGAGGCTGCGATGTGGAGGGTGAGGTCCTTGATGAGCTCACGGAAGCCATCGGTGCCTGCGGTTTCCGGCTTGGTGGTGCCGACTTCGATCAGCACGCCGACCTTGCCACCCATGTGGATGTAGGAGGCGACGGCGCCTTCACCGGCGACCTCGAAGCGGACATACTTGCGGAACTGGACGTTCTCACCGACGGTAAGCACCCGTGCCTTGACGGACTCCTCGACGGTCGAGCCTTCGAACGGAGCCTGGAGGGCGGCGGAGTGATCGGCGGCACCGCTGCCGGCGACGGCATCGGCGAGTTCAGCCACGAAGGCCTGGAACTGATCGTTTCTGGAGACGAAGTCGGTCTCGCAGTTGACTTCGAGAAGCACGCCGGACT
>JAIYDT010000108.1 GCA_027487355.1 Verrucomicrobiaceae bacterium | reverse complement strand
CTCTACACGGATCGCGAGATTTTCCTCCGCGAGCTGGTGTCGAATGCCTCCGACTCGCTGGAAAAACTCCGCCACCTGCAGGGCACCGAGAAGGACATCACCGATCCCGAGCTGCCCCTTGAAATCCGCATCACCGCCGACAAGGAGGCCGGCACGCTGACGATCGCCGATCACGGCATCGGCATGACCCGCGAGGAGCTTGTCGAGAACCTCGGCACCATCGCCCACTCCGGCACCAAGTCCTTCCTCCAGGCGATGAAGGAAAGCGGCAGCACGCCGGGCAACATGATCGGCCAGTTCGGCGTCGGCTTTTATTCGGCCTTCATGGTGGCCGATGAAGTCCAGGTCTTTACCCGCAGTTGGCGTCATGAGGGCGAGTCGCTCGTCTGGACCAGCGACGGCGTGAGCGGCTACACGATCGAGGAAAGCGAAGGCGTTTCGCGTGGCGTGAAGATCGTGCTGAAGCTGAAGCCTGAGTTCACCGAATATGCCGAGGAATACCGGCTCAAGCACCTCATCACCACCTACAGCAACTTTGTCGGCTTCCCGATCCTGCTCGATGACAAGCGGATCAACGAGGTCGAGGCGCTGTGGCTGAAGAACAAGTCCGACATCACCGAGGACGAATACAAGGCCTTCTATCAGTTCACCGCCAAGGCCTACGACGAGCCTGCCTACCGCCTGCATTTCAGCGCCGACGCCCCGATCGCGATCAACGCGCTGGTCTTCGTGCCGACCGAGAATCCCGAGAAGCTCGGCTTTGCCAAGATCGACGGCGGCGTCTCGCTTTACTGCAAGAAGGTCCTCATCGACGCCGATCCGAAAGGCCTGCTGCCGGACTGGCTGCGCTTCCTGAAGGGCGTGATCGACAGCGCCGACCTGCCGCTGAACATTTCCCGCGAGTCGATGCAGGACAGCGCGCTGGTGAAGAAGCTCGGCAGCGTGATCAGCAAGCGAGTGATCAAGATGTTCGAGAAGGAGGCCGAGTCCGATCCGGAGAAATACCTGGCGTTTTACAAGAAATTCGACCGCTTCTTCAAGGAAGGCGTGGCCACCGACTACGCGAATCGCGAGGGGCTGGCGAAGCTGCTGCGTTTCGAGTCTACTCTAACAGATGCGGGCAAGTTCGTCGGGTTTACCGACTATGTCGGTCGCGTGAAGGATGGCCAGGACAAGATCTTTTATCTCGTCGGTCCGAGCCGCGAGCAGCTTGAGAGCAGTCCCTACATCGAGGCCTTCAAGACCCGTGGGCTGGAGGTGATTTTCTTCACCGATCCGGTGGATGAGTATGTTGTGGATTCGCTTGGCGAGTTTGATGGCAAGAAGCTCGTCTCTGTCACCCAGGCTGGGGTCGAACTTGAGGACGCTGCCGCAGAAGGGGAGTCGCTCAGCACTGATGAGATCGAAAAGCTCTGCACCTTCCTGAAGGACGAGCTCGGCGATCGAGTCACCGAGGTTTCCAGCGGCAAGCGTCTCGTCGATAGCCCGATCATCGCGCTGGTGCCTGAGGATGGCATGACTCCGCAGATGCGTCGGATGATGAAGGCGATGGATGAGAACTTCAAAGATGAGGTCAAGGTCCAGTTGGAGATCAACCCGCGTCACTCGCTGGTGCGGAAGCTTTCCGATGCGCGCGAGAAGAACCCGGAGGTCGCCGGACTGGTGGCCCGCCAGCTTCTCGACAACGCCCTGATCGCGGCCGGTCTACTCGATGATGCCCGCGACACCATCAGCCGCATGAATGCGTTGATGGAAAAGGCGATGGGTTGAGGAGGCTGTCTTGAAAATCGAAGCCCGGGATCGGGACCGCCAGAATTCGCCGCAGAAGCACAGAGGAAACGCTGAGTTGGGTGAGAAACCCCAATGAATGAAAGGTTCAGCGACCTCATCCCGCCTCCGCGGCACTGTGGAAAACGAGCCACCAATCGCTGCGTAGAAGGAATTCTCAGGCGGAGTCGAACGAGATTCGAACCTGCCTTGAGGGAGTCAAATCACCCCTTGTCGGCCCCGAAAACGGGTCACGGCAAGGGGTGAATGACGTACGGGCCCCTCATAGGAAACGGTTCTCTTTCATAAAATCATAACGGATTTCTGAATCAATTTGACGTGAACACGGGATCTTCGCATACCTACAAAGTAAATTTTTTGTAAGAAGTCGATTCTTAGCATGATGACCCATATGAATCCCCGCAGCCAGTTCCCAGACGATGCCGTTCCTTGTGGCCTTCCTGACCAAGCCCCTTTGAATGGGGGATGGCAGCGTTCCCAGCATGGCGATGCGATTGGCGGGGCGGGTTTCCAGACCGGGCATCCTGGGACCGCTTGGCGAAGGGGCCGAGCGTGATGAAGCGCTTTGCTATTCGCTTTTCCGATTTTTGATTCTCAACTCTTTCGTCTGAAACCCATGAAATCCCGTTTCCTCCGTCTTTCTGCTGTCCTGATTCTGCTCGGTCTGCTGGCCGTTCTGACTCATCAAAGGACAAGTGATTCATCCACCACGAAGCCGGAGCGAGGTGCCCCGGTGCGTGATCAAGAGTCGGCTTCGCGACCTCCACTGATTGGGGAAAGCGACAAGGCATCCCAGCAGACCGAAGCCGAGCCCGCGAAGGACTTCGGGGCCTGGGCCTCCGAAAAGATCCCGACGCCCGATCTTGCGAAGATCGAGGCATTTCAAGGTTGGGTGGAGCGTTGGAAGAAGGCGACTCCGGATGAGCGCGCCGCGATGGTGGAAGAGGGCGAGTTGCTGGCCAAGGAACGTCGGGCCGAGTTCAAGGCCCTGATCGCGAGCAATCCCCGTGCGGCGTTGGCGCAATCCGTTTCGAGGGTGATCCGCCAGGACCTGCCGAAGGAGATTGTGGCCTCGTTGGAGAAGCCGGTTTCCGCGACCGGGAACTATCAGGTTTACATGGGTCGGCCGGCCCCCGGCCTGCCGATTCCCGAGGAAGGACTCACCCTCCGGTACTTCGAGACTGCGGATGGCATGAGCTACAAGGCGCGGGTCTTTGGCGAGATGGAGCCGGTGATGTCGCGCAAGCAGATCCCGCTGCGTGGTGTGGCGATCGACCGCGAACTGGCCGTGGCGGAGAGCCCTGTTAGACAGCTTGAGATCGGCGAGCGGATCGCGGCGGGCACGGTGGTCGAGGATGTTTGCCCAGTGTCGGGAATCACCACCGAGGCCGTGGCGTCGAACGAACCCGTGACCGAGGAGGCCCCGACCGTTGAGGTGGGCGAGCGGCTGATCACGCTTTGCAATGGTTCGCACGTGACCGTGATGGATGAGAAATACCGGACCTTCGTCCAGGCCAGCGGCCCCGGTGGAGCGGGCTTTTATTTGGACAACTTCCCAGGAACCTCTTCGAGGGCGATCGGCAATTTCCGCTGTCTTTACATCCGGGTGACCTATCCGGATCAGATGGCTCCTCCCAACACCGAGGACCAGGCCCTGAACGACATGAAGGACGTGGGCCGCTACTATCGGGAGGCTTCCTTTGGAAAGCTGACGGTTACCTCGACGGTGACGCCGCTGATCACGCTGCCCCAGACCCTCGCGTGGTACATTGCCAAGGATGCCGAGGTCGATGGTCTGGGCGTGATCCACAACCAGGCCCGCGCCGAGGCGCGCAAGCTCGGATATGATTCCTCCCAATACAACTGCATCATCGTCCGGGTGAACGGCGGCCTCCGCAGCGGTGCCTCGTGGGGGGGCGGCGACAGCGTCTGGGCAGGCTGGGGCGGCATGGACGTGTTGAATCATGAGTGTGGACATTCGCTTGGTCTCAACCATGCCAACTACTGGAACACCACCGACGGCACGGCCTACGGAACCGGTGCGAATCAGGAGTATGGAAATCCCTACGATGTCATGGGTGGCAGCGGTGGGTTCAGCGCGCACTACAACACCATCAGCAAGCGGACGCTCAACTGGCTTCCCGCCAACTACTTTCACTCTCCGGTCGCCAACGGGGTCTATCGGATCCACGCCTACGACCAGCCGACGCTGGAGGAAGGGAAACGCTATGCGCTGACCGTGGCGAAGGACAGCGTCCGCCAGTACAATGTCGAATACCACCCGGCACGTGGAGGCCTGTTGGCGGATTCCGCCCTGGTGCTTTACAGCGGGATGGGCAGCAATGCCGGTCACTTGCTCGACACCACGCCTGGCAGCGCGGGCGGCAAGAATGATGCCGGCATTGCGGTGGGCCGAACCTTCTCCGACCTCGAAGCGGACGTGCACTTCACTGTGCTGTCAAAGAACAACACCACTCCGCCCTCGCTGGATGTGGCGTACTTCAAGGGACCCTTCCCGGGAAACATCGCCCCGACCGCGACCTTTGCCGCCAGCGCCACCACCATCAACGCGGGTGAAAGCGTGACCTTCACGGCGACCGCGAGCGACAGCAATGGCGATGCGTTGGCCTATCACTGGGAGTTCAGTGACGGGGTGGTAGGTGATGGATCATCCTCCTTTTCACGTGTCTTTGTCCTGCCTTCACAAGTTACGGCGATGCTGACCGTTTCCGACATGAAGGGGGGAACCGTCCGCCGCTCGACGGTCATCAACGTCGGCGCGCACGGCAAGCAGACGGTGTCCGGGACGGTCACTTTCAATGGTCAGCCTTTGCCGGGAGTTTATATCTCCGGTTCCGGACTGGGTTGCTACACCAATTCCGATGGAACCTACTCGCTGGCTGGACAGACCACCGGTTCGGTCACCCTGGCGGCGAGCCTGAACGGTTACACCTTCACTCCTTCGGTCGCCAATCCCATGACGGTGGTCGCCGGAACCAACACGGCCAACTGGACCGCCACCGGCTCCACCTTTGTCACGCTCGCCAATGTCGCCGATCCCACTGAGGGCGGTGCGAGCGGCACCTTCCGGCTGACCCGCACCGGTGACACGACGAATGCGCTGACGGTCCTGGTTTCCCCGGTCGGGGGAACAGCCACGAGGACGACCGACTATTCGTTCTCCACCGGTTACACCGCCTCGGGCTCTTTCTTCTCCTTCACGATTCCGGCGGGGGCCTCGACCCTCGACATCACCGTCGCTCCGGTCAATGACACGACTGCAGAAGGTCCTGAAACGATCACCCTTCAACTGGCCTCCGCTGCTGGGTATCTGTCCGGTTCCGGAAACGCGGTGGTGATGACGATCGGTGACAACGATACCAGCCTGCCTCAGGTGGCAGTGACGGCACCCGATCCCTATGCGGTCGAAGGCGGCAGCGACACCGGCACCTACACCTTTACCCGGACCGGAGCCACCGACGCCGCGTTGAGCCTCACCGTCGCCTGGACGGGAACCGCGACCAATGGCACCGATTTCACCACGCTGCCCACCACGGTCACCATTCCCGCCGGCCAGGCTTCCACCAACGTGACGGTCAGCCCCCTCAATGATTCGGCGGCCGAGGTGCCCGAGACCATCATTGCCACGATCAGTGCCAACAATTCGGTCTATCTCAGGAACTCGGCCGCGACGACCTCCACCGTCACTCTAACAGACGATGACACGCCTCAGGTCACGGTGAGTGCTCCGGACTCCTCCGCCTCGGAAAATGGTCCGGAGTCGGGAGTGTTCCTCATCACCCGCAGCGGCCCGACCACTTCGGCTCTCAAGGTTTACTATGGCCTGTCCGGCAGTGCCCTTCATGGGACGGACTACGCGATGCTCAACGGCGAGGTCACCATTCCCGCAGGTGCGTCCTCGGCTCCGGTGGTCATCCTTCCGATCGATGACAACATCGGAGAACCTACTGAGAACGTCACGCTGGCGGTCACCACCTTCGACAATGCCTACAGCGTGGGAGCAGCCTTCCAGTCGACCGTTTCGATCGCCGACAATTCGGACAAGCCCCTCGTCGCGGTGCGGGCGGGAACGGCGGGCACCGAGGGCTCGACCAATGCGACCCTGATCTTCCGGGCCATCGGCAGTTCGCCTGGCAACGTCACGGTCAATTACGCGGTTTCCGGCACCGCCACAGCCGGCAGCGACTACACCGCCCTTTCCGGAACCGTCTCCATTCCTTCGAATGGAACCAACGAGGTGACGGTGACCGTTCCCGTGACGGATGATTCGAGTTTTGAATCTGCCGAAACCGTCAAGGTCACGATCAGCCCTTCGGCCAACTACAGTGTTTACAACGATGGCACGGCTGAGGCGGTGATCCGGGACAACGAGGGAGGCACCGAGCGGGTATCGGTTTCCGCCTACAATGATTCGCCTGCGGAGGCTTCTTCCGTGCAGGGTCGTTTCTATCTCTCCCGCACCGGAACCGTGGGAGCGCTCACAGTGAACTATGCCCTATCAGGCACGGCCACCAGCGCCACCGACTACACCGGTCTCAGTGGCTCGGCGGTCATTCCGGATGGGCAGTCAGGAGTGAATGTGACCTTTGTGCCGCTCGATGATTCGACGGTCGAGGGCAGCGAGTCGGTCACCGTTACGGTTTCCTCCGGAACTGGATACAGCCCGGACCGGCCTTCTTCCGCCACGCTGTTCATTGCGGACAACGAGACTTCGACGGTCACGGTCGGCTTCCAGGCACTGGCGTCGGCCAGCGGTGAGGCACCGGGAGCTCTTGGCGAGTATCGCGACATCCCGGTGGTGCTTTCCGCCGCCTCGGCGAGTACCATCTCGGTTTCCTACACGGGTGGTGGCGGCACGGCGATGGGGGATGATGTCGATTGGGCCTTTGCCGATGCCTCGGCAGGCAATGCGGCGATCCCCGGCGGGACCCTGACCTTCGCGCCCGGCGTGACGACCCAGAACATCCGGGTCCGCATCAAGAATGACCTGGTCCGTGAGCCCAATGAGTTGGCGGTGCTGCGTCTGGTGAATCCCGCCGGGGCCAGCTT
>JAIYDT010000500.1 GCA_027487355.1 Verrucomicrobiaceae bacterium | reverse complement strand
GGCGCGGCGGGAAGTCCCTCGCGATTGAACAGGTTCACGTCCGGCATCTTGGCCCAGCCATAGCGGACGGCGACAGGCTTGCTGACCTCTTCGGAAGTGACGACCACCGTGGCCCCTTCGATCATGGCTTGAGCTGGAAGAAACTTTCCATCCGTGCCTGCAAGCGTGAAGCCCTCCAGCGAATCCCCCCTGGCCATCAGACCTTGACCCACGTGGGTGAAAGACACGATGGCCCGTGAGCCATCGACCTTCAGTTTTTCGAAGACGGGTCCGGAATACTCCAGTTTCTCGCCATAACTTAGAGCGCGTGCGGCCAGGGCGAGTCGCTCACCGACTGGTTGCTTGCGGATCGGATGGATGTTGCCCCCATCGCCCACGTCGGTGGTGACGGCCATGGCGGTGTGTGGCGTCTTTTGCCAGATTCGATGCTGTGCTTCGCGAAACGCCGGGTGAGTGTCGCGGTAAGGAGCCAGTTGCACGAACAGGAATGGCAGCTCAGAGCCCCACACCCGACGCCAGTCGGCAATCATGGCCGGGAGGAGCTTTTCATAGGACGCAGGCTGGGAGGAGTTCGACTCGCCTTGATACCAGATGGCGCCTCGAATGGCGTAAGATTCGATTGGCGCGATCATGCCATTGTGCAGGGCGCTGGGACAGTCATGGCAACGCTGTCCGGGCATTTTGGGTTCCGGCGGCAGTGGCTGGCCTTTTGCCTTCGCCTCCTTGACCGCCAGCGGGTGGACTTCATCGCGCTGACGCTGGAATTCCCGATAGACCGTGGCGATGCTCTGGAACTCGCCCGGTGAAACCTTCGACCACTTCTCGATCAGCGAGCGCGATTCCCCGGTGGCTGTTAGAGTCTCTGCGCGCATCCATGATTCGATCCGGGTGCCGCCGACCGAGCTGATGAGCAATCCAATCGGCACGCCTTTCTGCTGCAGGAGGTCCCGGCCGAAGTAGTAGGCCACTGCCGAGCAATCGGCGGCCGTCCCGGGTGAGACCGGCTTCCAGGTGCCCTTGATATCTTCGCAGGGCTTCTGATCAAACTGATGCTCGACTGTTAGAAAGCGCAGATTGGGATGGTCCGCTGCGGCGATTTCCTTCTCCGCATTTTCAACAGTCTTCATCCGGAAATGCATGTTCGACTGGCCGGAGCAGAGCCAAACATCACCCACCAGGACGTCGCTGATCTTCGATTGACGATCCTTGTTGGTCGATTGCACCACGAGCTCGCGGCCTTCGGCGGAGGCGGGCATTGAGTCGAGTTTCACCATCCATTTGCCGTTCGCGTTGGCGGTTGCTGGCTTGGTCTGGGTCGCGAAGGTGACGGTGACCCTTTCATTCGGATCGCCCCATCCCCAGATCTGCGCGGCCTGGTCCCGCTGAAGGACGGCGTGGTCGGTGAAGACTCCTGCGATCCGGAGGTCCGCCGCTTGGACCATGGCCAGCGGAGGGAGAAGGAGGGCGGTGAGGCGTGGGAGAAGGGTTCTCATGGAATGGGTAGGATCAGGAGATCAGGGTTGGGATTGTTTGAGGATGAAGTCGATCAATTCCTGGCACTCGAAAAAGGCCGGGGAGATCTCGTGTCCACCCCCAGGGATGATTTTCACTTCGCAGGTGCCGCCGGCGGCTTCGTAGCGTTGCTTGAGAAGCCCGGTGTGCTCTTCGAGTGGCACTGTGCCGTCCTTGTCGCCCTGTACGGAGAACATCGGCACCTTTCGCGCGGCGAGGGGGGCAAGGTTGCTGACGGGATTGAACTCGCCGAGCCTGGCGACGAGGGCTTCCTCGGTCATGGCAAAGTCGGCGAGCGTTTCCTTCTTCGAGGATTTCAGCGGATAGCCGATGAGGTTGCAGACAGGATAGATGCCGGCCCAAGCCTTCACCTTGTCGGGGTTTCGGAATGCCCAGGCCAGCGTCATCAGTCCACCGCGGCTTTGTCCCAACAGGATCGGTTTGGACGAGTAGCCGCGTTTGACCATGGCGTCATGGAAGGTGGTGAATCTTGCAGAGCTTCCCGGCGCGCCGCGCACCTCACCGAGGTCGAAGCCCGCGACCGCGATGCCTGCCTTCATGAAGGCGTCGTAGTAAAGACGATGCCTTGCAATGATGACATCGCCGTTGACGACGGGCGCATACCAGATCCAGGGCTTGCCTTTGGCTGCCTGCTGTGCGGCGTAAAGGTAGGCCTTGTTGCCCTCGATTTCGAAGGTTTCAGGTTTCCCCTGACCAGTTTTCGGGCCACCATTTTGTTGGTTGTTTGGCGATTGCCCGCTTGCTGAAATCGAAAGGAGGGAGAGCGAGCAGAGGATGATGAAGAGAGTTGGGTTCATGGTCAGGCGGGAGGGTCAATTCGCCTTGAAGGCCTCGTGGTTGGGATTTCCACCGGAGAGAAGATAGGCCATCAAGTCCATCAGTTCATCTCGGTTCATTGCCGAGATCATCCCTGGAGGCATGATGGAGGTTTGGGAGAATTCGATCTTCTCCACCTGGTCCGCCGGGGCTTTGGTGAGCTGATTGAGATCGAAGGGATTCGAGGCCACTCCGACTTCCCTGGCGGTATGGAGGATCAGACGTCCCGATAGCGTGCGACCGTCCTTGAGCTTCACGTTGCTGGCCATGTATTGCTCGGAAATGGAGGCACTCGGCTCGGTGATCGCCACCAGGATGTCGCGGATGGAGAAGCGGTTTCCAAGCGAGCCAAGGTCGGGGCCGGTGTGTCCTCCCTCACCGCCGATGCGATGGCAGGCGATGCACATGCCGGCGGAGAACATCCTCTTGCCGTTATCGAAGTCACGGCCACGCAGGTCCGCCTCGAAGTGCTTCATGGCACTCTCCACCGTCCAGGCTCCGGCCGGGCCTTTGGGTCTTGGCAGCTTCGAAAGATCGAAGGCGGGATAATCCGCGAGCAGGCCGGTCAGAGCCTCCACGTCCTTTGTTTCGAGCATCGAGATGGCATCCTTTCGAATGGCGCGGATGTAACCGGAAAAGCTCTTGCCGCCGTCGTTTTCCAGGACCCCATTCAGCCAGCCGAAGTAGTATTTCCGGTCCTCGATCGTCCACCCGCTTCGCACTCGTCTCAGGCAATACGCATAGTGGATGTTCCGGGTGTTGGGCGTGTTGGCCATCATCTTCAGGATCGCCCCGCCATACTCATGGCGCGCGAGCATCTCCTTGTCGTAGTCCACCGTCTCGGCGCGGGTGGCTTTCATGAGGTCGAGGGTTTTCCGCACCAGCGTGGGGGAGTCGAGGTAGGAAAGCACCCGACAGAGTTCGGCATTCACCTTGTCGTACTTTGTCGGGAAATGGGCATCGAGCTTTGCGATGATGGCGGCGGTCCCCTCTGTGGTCGGCCGACCCATCCGAGTGAAACAAAGCGAGTAAGCCCGCAGCAGGGCCAGTTGGTCCTCGGTTTCGATCCTGTCAAACGGCACCTCCCCCAGCTTGTCGAGCAGACGGCCTGACTGGGATTTGTCCCCATGTCGGCACAACGCGATGCCAGCGTAGATGATCGCCCGTGGATTCGTCTCCGCGAAGACCTTCTCACGCCAAAGCGCGGGATCCTGGCACTCGATCGCGATGCGCGCGGCATAGCGGATGTTCCGGTCTGCATCCGCGAGATGCGGCCAAGCCTTTTCGACTGCATCCGCGCCGAGACCGGATGAATGGAGATCCTCCAGTGAATGCCGCAAGTCGCGTTGTGCCGAGGCCTCGCCCGATGAGGCCTTCGGGGCAAGGGTTCCGCGTTCGCCGGTGTGGCGGATTCTGTAGAGACGTGATGCGGTCGTGCGGCCACCTGTTAGAAAGTACATCGCCCCGTCGGGTCCGAAGCGCATGGCCGCGATGTTCAGCGGACTGCCGTGGAGGAACTCCGACTTCGTGCCGGTGTAGCTCGATCCGCTTTCCTTCATGTCCACGGTGTAGATCGTGCCGAAGGTCCAGTCGCAGACGAAGAGCTTGTCCTGAAATTCCGCCGGGAAGTTGGAGGTGTATCCGAAACTCATGGCCGTCGGCGACCCCGGCCCCATGTCGAGCAACGAGCCGTTGCTGTCCGCGAAATAGTCGAGCCACACGCCCGATCCCGCCCGCCAGCCAAACTCCGCTCCGGACGTGACGTGATTGATCCGCGTGGGCCGATACCAAGGGCAGCCGACATCAAACTCCATGTCGGAATCATAAGTGAACAGCTCGCCTTCGCGGTTCAGGGCAAGGTCCACGGCGTTCCGGAATCCGGAAGCCACCATCTTCCAGTCCTTGCCGTCGGGCGAGATCCGGCAGATCCAGCCGCCGGGTGCGCCGAGCCCCACCGCATGTCCCATGGGATCGGGCATCGAGGGAAGGAGCGAGTCTTCCTGCCACACGCGCGGTTGCAGGGAGGTGGCCCCTTCGGGCACCCGGGTGAAATTTCCACTCACCAGGTAGAGCCCTTTGCCGTCGGCCGTGGGGAGGATCGAGTGCGCGGAATGCTCGTAGCCCGGATTCAGTTTTTTCAGCAGGGTGAATTCGTCGAACCTGTCGTCACCATCGGTGTCCCTGATGCGATAGAAGCCCCGCATGTTGGACAGGTAGAGGCTGTCGAAGGCATACAGCAGACCAAGCGCCCCGCCGACCTTGCGCTTGCCCCAGTCGATCGGCTCGTAGGGGAATCCAGGCAGGCTCTCGACCTTGATGGCCGCATCCCTGTTAGGCAGCGTGACCCTGAACGCGCCCTTGTCATCCTGATCGGAAACAATCAGCCGCCCCTTGGGATCGAAGGCCATCGACACCCACGAGCCCTGTGTCGTCGGCACTTCATAGAGCAACTCGGCGTCGAAGCCCTCCCTCAGTGAAATGCCGGTGTCTTGATCCACCACCAGCGGGCTCGAAGTTGTGTCGATGGTCTGCGCATTCGCGGACAGAATACTCAAGGCAAGAGTCCAAGCGAGGAATGCGTGATGAGGAGACATGGGAAGTTGTGGGAAAAGAAGGGGAGGCATGGTTCACTGAAAGTCGGAAACTCAGTCTTTCACGGGCTCTTCATTGATCTGCAACTCGATCAGGGAATCCGCCGCATCGGGAAAGTCGGCCGGAGCTTCGATCCCCATCTTAGCTGCTTGGCTTTTGCAGGAGAGAAGCACCTTCGTTGCGAACAACCTAGCTGTATGGATGGGTGCCTTCATTCGATCAATTGAATCGCATCCACAATGACAAAGCCCTCGGTGCCATGGTTGCTGATGACGATCTTGGTTTCGGCATCGGACTTGAGTTGAATGAATCCCGCGCTGCGGAACGCCTCTCCAGCGGGCAGTGGCTGGGTTTGGTCAAAGGTGAGCATGGATTTCTGTCCGCCGCTCTCGATGGTGATGGGCACTTTCTTGGCGCGGGTTTCGTTGGGTGAATAGGCGATGCGAAGCTCATAGCGGCCTGACTTCGGTGCCTTGATTCGGAAGGTGGCGGTGGACTTGCCGTCACCGCGCTTGTTGTCATGAACGTAACCGCTGCCGATGTAAGGCTTGAATCCGCTGCTGGCTTTCCATTCGCCTTCGAACGTGGCTTGCTTGTCATCGAGCACGATTCCACTGAGCTTCGCGGAGTCGATGCC
>JAIYDT010000450.1 GCA_027487355.1 Verrucomicrobiaceae bacterium | reverse complement strand
TACACAAAGACGATTGCCAGCCTCCCAACGAACAAATCTCATGGCAGTGTTTGAAGAATTTCAGCGACCACTGACGGCCGCGGAGCATCGATCCATCCAGCTGAAGATATCTGCATTGGAAAAGGGATGGAAATCCTCAGTGAGGCGATGCCTGCTGGTTTATCCGATCCTTTTTGGCGCGCTCTGGGCTCTTACGATCTGCACTTCGGACGCGCCTTGGCCAATTGTCAGCGCTTTCTGGCTGTGCGCTGGGATTCTGATGGCGACCTGGACTTTGGTCGGTGAGAAGCTCCGCCGTCGTCAATCAGCCGCATGGCTTGCTGACGCCTTGAGTCGGAATCTGGCAGATGTGATACGAGTCTCTTCCGAGGAAATGGTGGAGTTTGAGGAGATCGAGGATGAGGGGGCCTGTTATGCGTTCCAGATCAGCGACGACGAAATCCTATTTATCGAGGGGCAGGAGTTCTACTCTTCAGCAAAGTTTCCGAATACAGATTTTGAAATCGTGAGAATTTTCGACAGTCGTGGTTCTCTGGCCGAGGAGTTCATCCGCAAGATTGGCATCAAGTTGAAAGCATCGAGGCAGGTTTCCGCTGAGGTCAAACGACGTTTGCGGATACCCGAACACCTGGCCCGAGTTCAAGGAAGATTGCGGGATCTTGAACAAATACTGACCGGGCAATAGACGGAATGTTTGCGATTCGAAGTTTGTTTTCCGGCAATCGCCGCCACGAGTGCGCAATCCAAGGGCTACGCCCGAAAGAATCCAGAATTGCGCTCACTCCTCAAACGTTTACGATGGTCCCATGATACTGAAAGCCGTCATTCACGAAGCAGAAGAGGGAGGATTCTGGGCGGAAGTGCCGACATTGCCCGGATGCTTCACCCAGGGCGAGACCCTCCGGGAACTTGAGGCTAACATTCATGAGGCGATTGAGGGTTGGCTATGAGAGTAACGACTATTTCGCTTCTGATGTTGATTTGCGGGTTGGTCGGAAGATCCCATGCCGCGACGGTTGCAATTTCACAGCCGACCTTCACAAGTCTGTCTGACTACGCACCCACGGGATTTGGACAGTCTTTCACAGCGAATGGAAACTACTCAGTGACCTCGATCAACCTGTATATTTCTTCGTCGTTCGGAGGTTCCGATATCACGCTTAGGATTTATAATTTTAACTCTTTGACTTCGACTTTAGGTGGCGCGGTTCTTGGAAGTGGCACTTTGCTCGAATCCAGACTGTCGGCGACTGCGGGTTGGAGAACAGTGACTCTGAGTGTCCCGGTTGCAGTGGTTTCCGGTTCATCCTATGCGTTTACCGTCATTGCAAAAGATCCCGGAGGCACCGCGACCGGATGGAACAATTACGGTGTGAACTCTGCCGACGTTTACTCAGGAGGCAATCGCTTGAATCTGGGATCCGGCAGTTCAGTGTCGAAACAGGCATCGGATTTGAGTTTCGAGGTTGTGGTTGTTCCTGAACCAAGCGCCTCTGTGATGTTCTCATTTGTAGCGGCGATGGCGGCATTCCGTCGAACGAGGTCTTCCAGGAGTCTCCTGTTCGGTTCAAAAAATCCGCTTCGTGACGTCGGTCGCGTAGGTTGATGCCATCGTCTCTCTCAGAACTCCATCATTCTCCTCAAACATGAAATTGGTGCTCATTCTCTCCATCTGCGCATCGCTATTTCCTTCGATTGGGGTTGGCGCAGTGATCGTGAATGGCGGATTCGACTCTGGGAGCCTCGCGCCTTGGTTCAATGACCGGGTGTTCGGTTCGAGTCGTACGTGGAGGTTGGGCAGCTTGGATCCGCATTCTGGAGGATTTTACGCATTTGGTCTTGGTGAGATCGAATTGAGGCAGAATTTCACCGCGACGCTTGGGAGTGAAATTACGGCATTCTCGTTCTTCGTGGGGCAGCAGTTCGCCAATCTCGGCAATCCCAAGTTCGAGATTTTCTATTCGGATGGGACGTCAACGGGTCTCCGGCAATTCGTGATTGATCCCGCGCATGCCAGCGGAGGTTCCAGTTCGGGATGGTTTTGGGATGAGGTGAACCTTCTTCCTTTCGTCGATTCATCACGATCTGTCTCTGGCGTTTCGATTGTTGGGATTCCGGGCAATACCCTGCGTGTCGACACGTTCACCTTGAACACGGTCCCAGAGCCAGCGCTCACCATGTGGTTTTTGGCGTCCTCATTCATGGCGGTTCATCCAAGAAGGCGGAATGGGATTCAAAGGTGAGTGGAAGTGGTTTGGAATCTTGATCGAGCAAGCCATTGCATTTCATGGCCCGCGCCCGGTGACTTTTTGGTCGAAGGTTCTCCGGAGCGTTCGGAGCATCGACTGGAGCATTTGAAGCATCGACCGGGGCATTTGGAGCATCGACCAAGGCATTTGGAGCATCAACCGGCACGTTTGGAGCATCGATCAGGGCGTTTGGAGCATCGACCGGCACGGTAAGAGCGTCTACCGGGACATTTGAAGCATCGACCGTGATGTTTTTAGCATCAAAAGGGGCATTTAGAGCATCGACCGGGAGATTTGAACAGTCGACCGACTCATTCGGGCCCCGGAACAAGAAGATCCGGGTGAGCGGAAGGATCTCTCACGGCCTCCCCCGCCAGCAGGCTGGCTGGCAGGAAGCGGCAGGAGCCTGCCGCGGTCCAAGGGGCTGCGACCGGGTGGATTCATCAGCTCGCAGGGTTGCTCGAGCCTCGCCTCTCACCGATAAAAATCGATCCATCCCAACTCGATCGTGTCTGACTCCTTGAGCAAGGCTGGTGGCAGGGTCATCTCGAACCAGCCGCCTGTCGGAGGGAGGCCTTCGGAGGGTTTGCCGTTGGAATCAAGGCGGTGGATCTCCATCCAGTAGGGACTCTTTTCATCGAGTGTCGGACCTTCCTTGCCGTCCTTCCAGACATGCAGGAGCTGCTTGTTTCCGCTGTGGCTCAGGACCGATGCGGACAATCTCAGGCCACCAATCGAGACTGAGAAATTCTCCAGTCCTCCGAGGTAAGCCCGCACGACGACCTCTTTTGGCCAGGCATTGCCGACGCGGCGCACCGAGGCATTGCCGATGCCTGCGCCCTTGATGGAAAAGATCGCTCGATCGCCTTCGAGGGTGGTGGTGAGCGAGCCGATTTCCTTGGTCGTGATCTCGAATGGAGCTGATGCCGCGACTTTTTTGATCTCCTTCCCGTTCTCGATGAACTGAACGGTCGCGTAGTCTCCTTTGGGCACGGAGACGATGAGCGGGCAGGCGAACTCCGCCGAGCCTTCGGCATCGAAATGGGTCGTGTAGCGCAGGCTCAAGGCCTTGCCCTCCAACAGAACACTTTCCACCTGGTAGTGGACGAAGGCCTTTCCCCGATGGATGGCTGCGACGACCCACTTTTCCGCGAAAGCATTCGGCGGGAGACGAAGGGACTTGTCGCGCATGACCATGGCGACTCCGAAGACCTGGTCGAAAGCGGCCTGATCCTTGAGGACGACGAACGAGGTTGGAGCCTCGGGCTCGAATTGATTTGAGACGAAGTAGCCTCCGTGGGACTGATGGGCGACGGCGGTCGCGGGAGGGCCGGGCGTTTCCGACGCAAGAGTGAGCCCTGACAGCACGAGGAAGAGGATCAGAAGGGTGGATGGGAGATGCTTCATGGTTTCGGATCAGTTTTCATCCTGACTTTGAGGGCATTCATCCCTCAACTCCGCTCCGGAAACATCCCTTTCCAGATCTGGAGTGACTGCTTGATTTCCTCGGCCTCCCGGGTGGGGCTGAGTTCCCAGACGAGGGGGCAGTTGGCGGGAAAATGTTTCAGCAGCTCCTGATAGTGAAGCTCGCCGGTGAAGGGTGTGCGGTGATCGCGGGCGGGCCATTGCACGTCGTGGACGTGGCCGCCGATGAGGTGGGAGGAAATCGTTTCCAGCCACTGGGGGTGATCGAGCAGGCCGAGGTTGTGCTTGAGCTGGACGTGGCCGAAGTCATGCCAGTAGCCGACCGCAGGATTGTCGGCGAAGTGTTCCTGGAGCCGGATCATTTCCCGCTCGGTGGGCATGTCCTCGAAGCGCGACCGGGATTCGACCGCGAG
>JAIYDT010000214.1 GCA_027487355.1 Verrucomicrobiaceae bacterium | reverse complement strand
TGTTGGAAAACGACATGGGTTTGGAGACTCCGGCACTTCTTACACGCGCGGTGCCACCCGACAAGGGCCAAGCCCGTTGCGGGACGCTTCGTTGTGACCAGTTCTGGTCTATTGCCTGAGAATGGCGGACTCGATTGAATGAGAAAACTTGATTCGGCGATTGGCCGAGTCCGGCGCTTCAAAAAGCCGCATACCAATCAACCCATCAAAGAAAACCTGTTAACCTGATGATCGTAAGGGCTTGGATTGTGATTGTGATGGCGAGCTTGTCCGTTCCATCTCTCGACGCCTCGGAACCCGCTAAGAGAGGGGTCCAGCCGGTTCACCCGGCTAACAACCTCGGCGCGGACGCGGAACGCAAAGGTGCAATGTCTCCCGAAGAAGCGGCATGGGAGAAGATCCTCGAGGAGAATCTGGGCGGGTTCTACCTGCCAGCATATAAAAAAGACAAACTGGCAGGAAAAACCACGGCTTGGGATTTCGTGAAAGATGATCCGAAGCTGCCGCGCGTGCTGCTCATTGGTGACTCGATCTCCCGCGGTTATACCCAAGTCGTGCGCCGCGAGCTTGCTGGCAGGGCGAATGTCCATCGCGCGCCCGCCAATTGCGGCCCAACAGAGATGGGGTTGAAAAAGCTTCCCGTTTGGCTGGGTGACGGAAAATGGGATCTGGTTCATTTCAACTTTGGGATCCATGACCGGAAGAAGGATGAAGAAACCTACGCTTCCAATCTTGAAGCTCTGGTGGACCGGCTTCGACCCACCGGCGCAAAGCTGGTATGGGCCCGCACCACGCCACCGGCTGATGGCCGGAACGAGGAAGGTTACACCACCGAACAATGTGACCGTCTGAACCGCGTGGCCGATGGGATCATGCGCAGCCACGGCATAGCCCTCAACGATCTACATTCATTAATCGGACCCAAGTTGGCCGAGATGCAGCTTCCCGCTAACGTCCATTTCAACAACAACGGATATGAACTGCTAGGCCGTCAGGTGGCCGCAAGGATCCTCGCAGCTCTGGCCGAACCGATCGCCCCCAAGATGGAGGGATCCCCTTGAGAGATCGGCTGGAGTAGGTCGCTTTCACCATGGCAGCGCTCGCTCGTCCCTGCGGCAAGCGCGGTGGTCATTCGGTTGATCTCTGGGAGTTCCACCATTCATCATTCAAGCCAACCTGATAACTAGAATATTGGAACACTGAAAAACTCCGTCTTGGAGGGGGCGAAACCGAGGCAGGGCCGGACCTGGACTCTTTCATGCTGCTGCGGGTTCCTTGAACCATCGACTGGAGCGTCTTGTGACCAGTTCTGGTCTATTGTCAGAATGCAGGACTTTTTATTTACTGGTGACAGGTGTGTTGGCCCGGGAAATCAACGAGGAACAATACATTTAAGAACCCTATAACCCAATGAAACAAGAACCCATCAAATCCAAATCAGGTCCGCTTCGCACCTTGAGCGCTTTTCATTTCATTCCGCTGGCTATTGGAATCGCTGCATTGAATCCATCCGCGCGATTGGAAGCCTTCAGTCTCACCACCACTTCTACCTACCACCAAGTGGATACAGGCGCCGGCCTTGTCTTCAAAGTCAGGGGCAACGGAGCGACTGATACCAACACCACTTCACCAGGCGACATCATGAGCCTGGTGTGGAACGGCGTGGAGTATCAAAACAGCACCCGCGGCTCGCAGATCAATTCCGGATTCGACTGGCTCTACAAGGGTATCAGCGCGGTGAACGTGACTTCCGAATTCGAAGGTCCGGATTTCATCAAAGTCACCGTCACCGCTGGCGATCTGACCCACTACTACGTCGCCCGGCGCGGATATCCGCATATCTACATGGCCACCCATTTCACCACGGAGCCCAGCCAGCACGGACATGTTCGTTACATCCTCCGCATGCGGCGCGCGGCGTTGCCCAACGGCCCGGTCGCATCGGATGTCAGCCAGCAGGTGGAATCGATGGAATCCGGCGACATCTATCGACTCGCAAACGGGGAAACACGCTCGAAGCATTATGCGAACGCACCGGTCAAGGACTGGACCTCGATCGGTGCCACAGGTCCGGGAGCGGGCATCTGGGTGGTGCGGGACAACCAGGAAGGCGGCTCCGGAGGCCCCTTCTACCGCGCGCTCTCGAACCAGGCGACAGCCACCGATCAGGAAATCACCTACATCGTCAACTACGGCGAGGCGCAAACCGAAGCGTTCCGCCCCGGCATCGTGAACACCTACACCCTCGTCTGCAATACGGGTGGCGCCCCACCAACTTCCGTGGATACATCATTCTTCGGTTGGATGGGCATCAACGGATATCTTCCCGCCGGCTCGCGCGGACGAGTTTCCGCCGTGGGGATTGCCGGACGTGTTTCCGGATACAACTACACCGTCGGGTTCAGCAACGCGACGGCGCAGTATTGGACGACTGCTGCCGCTTCCAACGGCTACTTCGACTGCCATGGCATGCGCCCCGGCACTTACGAAATGACGATCTACAAGAACGAACTCGAGGTCAAAACCGTCCCCAACATTGTCGTCACCGCCGGCGCGACCAACATCCTCAACACCCAGACGATCACCGGGGATCCGGAAGTCACTCCGGCACTCTGGCGTATCGGCAAATGGGATGGCCGTCCAAGCGAATTTCTCCACGGAAACAAGGTCACGTCCATGCATCCGTCCGATGTCCGGATCACCGGCAGCACATCGGATTTTCTTACCGCATGGAAACCCGGAGTGTTTGAAACATCCGGGACCAATCCCGGCACCCCGCT
>JAIYDT010000144.1 GCA_027487355.1 Verrucomicrobiaceae bacterium | reverse complement strand
TTGTTCGTCATGGCCTGCAAGCTGTCGATTGAGCCATTGAAACCAAGGCCGATCAACTGTCCGGACCAATAGGGACGTCTGGCCCAGAATTCGTGTCTTTGACGCTCGTCGGGGGTTTCGAAGGAATACTTCGGCTTGGGCTTCGGCTCCTCGACGCGGGGTGTCTCAGTGGCCTTGAGGGTCTCAAAATAGGCGATGAACTCCTTCCGGTATTCATCCCTCGAAGTCTCCGAATACGACTCCCAGGTTTTGGCAAATTTGCTCTCCGAAAGGTCGATCAAGGTCTCGTGGACCAGCGATTTGACCTTTTCATCCACCTGGCCAGCAGCGGAGACGGCCATCGTGACTGAAAGAATTCCGGCGCGTAGTAGAGACCTCATGGTTTTGAAGGATTGGTGGCTAGTTGCTCGATCCCTGCCTATCCAACCATCAAACAACCCCTTTTGAGATACGGGCGCGGAAATATTAGAGCAAGTTCAAAGTGATTACGGATCCCTTGCATAGCCCGGGGGCTTTCGTTATCACGACAACTCGCACAAAGACTCACGGCCTGGTCTTCTCCGCCTTGCGGATGGCGGCCAGTTCCTTGGAAAGACGGGCGACGACTTCTGGGTTGGCTGCGGAGACGTCGGTGGTTTCTGCGAGGTCCTGGGTGAGGTTGAAGAGCGCGGGCTTGGCGGCCTTGCCTTCTCCCTTTCCGGTCTCGATGAATTTCCACTCGCCTTCGCGGATGGCCAGGCGTCCGCCGCCGAACTGGCTGTGTTCGATCAGTTGGGTGCGGCCGGTTTTCGACTCGCCGAGCAGGGCGGGCAGGACGTTGAAACTGTCGGGCACATCCTTGTCGCCGAGCTTCACTCCGGTCATGGCGGCGAACGAGGCGGCGAAATCCACCTGGCTGATCATCGCATCGCTGTTGCCGGGCTTCACCTTGCCAGTCCAGCGCACGAGGGTGGGCACGCGGGTGCCGCCTTCGAAGAGCGAGTATTTCCCGCCGCGATAAGGACCGGCGGGCTTGTGATCGCCGAGCTTCTCAACGGCCTCGTCCTTGTAGCCATCATCGAGCACCGGGCCGTTGTCGCTGCTGAGGATGACGAGGGTGTTTTCGGAAAGTCCGAGGCGGTCGAGGGTTTCCATCACCTGGCCGACCTGCCAGTCGAACTGCACGATCGAGTCGCCGCGCGGTCCCATGGTGCTCTTGCCCTTGAACATCGGGTTCGCCACGCGGGGGACGTGGATGTCGTGGGTGGCGAAGTACAGGAAGAAGGGCTTTTCCTTGTTCCGCTCGATGAAGCCGGTGGCCTCCTTGGTGAAATCCGCCGCCAGGGTCTCGTCGTTCCAGCGCGCCTTGGTGCCGCCTTTCATGAAGCCGATGCGGCCGATGCCGTTGACGACCGCCATGTTGTGGCCGTGGGACCAGTCCATGGTGAGGCTTGCGCGGTCCTTGATGCCATCCGGTTCACCCGGGAAGGGCTGCTTGTAGCTCACTTGAATGGGGTCGGCCGGGTCCAGGTTCACCACCTGATGGTTGCGGATGAACACCGTGGGGACGCGGTCGCCGGTGGCGGCCATGATGAAGGATTCGTTGAAGCCGATGTCGTTCGGACTGGGTTTGATGGAGCCGTTCCAGTCGAGATTTCCATCGCCGAGCCCGAGGTGCCATTTCCCGACCACACCGGTCACGTAGCCGGCCTGTTTCAGGATCGAGGGCAGGGTGGTGGTGCCTGGTTTGATGATGAGCGGGGCGTCCCCAGGCAGGATGCCGGTGTCCTGCTGACGGATCGGATAGGCACCGGTCAGGAGGGAAAATCGCGAGGGCGTGCAGGTCGAGGAGGCGCAGTAGCCAGCGCTGAAGTCGAGACCCTGCGAGGCGAGCCGATCCATGTTCGGGGTGGTCACCCCTTTCGCGCCATGGCAGCCCAGATCGCCGTAGCCCAGGTCATCGCCATAAAGGATCACGATGTTGGGCTTCCGTTCCTCTGCGAAAATCGGAGCACACAGCAAACCAAGCAGGGCGAACCACGGAAACTTCATGGGCAAAAATTGGATGGGTTGGCAAGCGACACTTTCGATCAGCTTCTTGCAAGCCAAACCCCCTCGCCGGGCAAATATCCCGGCATTGCCAGACCCTGGAAAATGTCCTAAGTCCTCGCGCCAGCCCTCGTCCCATGAATCCTGCCAAACTCCTCACGTCCGCCGCCGCAGCCCTGGCAGCCGTGTTTCTCGTCAGCTGCGCCGACCAAACGAAGCCCGGAGCAACCGCCACCACCAAGTATGTGAATCCATTCCCGCCGGGAACCTACGATCACTTCAAGGCGGAGAAGAACTACCCGAAGACCTCCAACGTCTGGAAGAACGGCGAGCTGCTGGCAAAAACCGATCCTTCCAATTCGCAAATCCTCATCTCGCTTGGCAAGCAGCGTGGATTCCTGATGAACGGCGACGAGGTGGTCATCGACTACCCGATCTGCTCCGGCACCGCCAGCCGTCCGACTCCCAAGGGCACCTACCAGATCACGGAGAAGGTCGTGGACAAGAAGTCCAACAAGTATGGTCGGATCTACGACGCCAGCGGTGAATGCGTCAACAGCGACGCCGACATCGCCAAGGACCCAGTTCCGGAAGGCGGACGCTTCGAAGGAGCGGGCATGCGCTACTGGATGCGCCTCACGAACGACGGCGTGGGCCACCACATCGGCCCCGTCAAACGCTACCCGGCCTCCCACGCCTGCATCCGCGGGCCCAGCGCCGTGATGCCGATCGTCTATTCCAAGATGAAGATCGGATCGACGGTCAAGGTCGAGGACTGAGCTCGCCCACTGCTTTTCCCGAAACAGTCGAGGCCCGCGCGGACATTCCGCACGGGCCTCTTTCGTGAAATGGGTTCAGGCCAATGGCCGATGGATCAACCTTCGTCGTCCTCCATGTACTTGTCGTGGCCTTGCTTCTTCAGGTCGCGCACGCCTTCGACAAGGGTCTTCACCTTTTCGAGATCCTTCGCAATGAAGGCCTCCTCGATCTCACTGAAGGTCACGAAGGCCTTGCCGATGAGCGTGCGGTAGTTGGCCGAAGCCTTGGCCCGCTCGGCCTCCGGCAGGTCGGCGATGACCTTCGGGGTTTCGACGAGGCTCTTGAGGAGCGCGTCCTGGGCGGTGCGGGCGAGTGTGGCACCCTTGGCAGGGTCGGCTTCCTTGCGGATCGCCTTGAAGGCGTCGTTCATCGCCTCCATCTGCTTGCCGAGGGGCGTTTCCTTCTTGTCTTCCTGTCCAACCAACGGCTGGGACAGGCAAAGGGTGGCGACGAGGGCCAAACCAAAAATGTGGAATTTCATACGCCCGGAATACGAGCCGAAACCCGGCCTCTTTCCAACACGAAATCACCGCGATCTTCCCTCTTGCCACTTCGCACGCGGCTCCTGACTCTTCCGGCATGTCCGGCGACGCGCTCACCCCGATGATGGCCCAGTATCTGGCCATGCGGCGCTCGCTGCCTGCCGACGTCATCCTGATGTACCGGCTCGGCGATTTCTACGAGATGTTCTTCGAGGACGCCCAGGTGGCCGCGCCGATCCTCAACGTCGCCCTCACGAAACGCCACACCACCCCGATGTGCGGTGTCCCGTTTCATGCGGCGGAAGGCTACCTCGCCCGACTGCTGAAGGCCGGAAAGCGTGTCGCCATCGCCGAGCAGACCTCGGATCCGAAGCCCGGAAAACTCGTCGAACGCGAGATCACCCGCATCCTCACCGCCGGGTCGATCGACGACATGAACCTGCTCGACGACCAGCGGCCGAACTACCTCGCCGCCGTCTTCAAGCAGGGGAAAAAGCTCGGGCTCGCCTGCGCCGACCACACCACCGGCGAGTTCACCGTCGCCGAGTTCGACGACCCCGCGCAGCTCGCGGATGAGATCGGCCGTATTTCCCCCTCCGAACTGCTCATCCCCGACCACCAGAGCGCGGATTTCCCGATCTTCGTCAACTCGCTGCCCTACGACGGATACGCCTTCCTGCCCGACCATGCCGGCCAGTTGCTGCGCGATCATTTCAATGTCCACTCGCTCGATGGCTTCGGCTGCGCCGGCCTCCACGCCGCCACCGGTGCGGCGGGCGCGGTGCTGCATTACCTCGTCCACCAGCTCCGCAGAAACTGCGACCACCTCCGCTCGCTCCGCGTCCGTGAATCCGCCAGCCACGTGCTGATCGACGCCGCCTCGCAGCGCAATCTCGACCTCGTGGAGTCCCGCTCCGGCAAGCCCCACACCCTCCTCGGCGCGCTCGACAACACCGCCACCCCGATGGGCGCGCGGCTGCTGCGCGACTGGATCCTGCACCCGCTGCGTGATCTGGAAACCCTCACCGCCCGCCAGGACATCATCGCCTCCTTCCTGCGCGAGCCGTTCATCCTTTCAAAATGCCGAGAGTCGATGAAGGGCATCCGCGACATCGAGCGCACCACCGGCCGTCTCGCCCAAGGCTCCGGAAATGCCCGCGACCTCCAGGCCCTCGCCGTTTCGCTGGGTCACATCCCCGCGCTGAAAGAAGATCTTCTCTCTCTTCCCCAATCTCCAATCTCCAATCCCCAATCCTCTCTTTCCTCTTCCCTCCACGATTTCACCGAGGTCACCACCCTCCTATCCAACGCTCTTTCAGACGAACCACCCGCCAATCTTCGCGACGGCGGCATGATCCGCGATGGCTGGTCGCCCGAGCTCGATGAACTCCGCGCCGCCTCGCGCGATGGCAAGGGCTGGATCGCCCAACTCCAGGAATCCGAACGCCAGCGCACCGGCATCGACTCCCTGAAGATCAAGTTCAACAACGTCTTCGGCTACTTCATCGAGATCACCTCCTCGAAGCTCGCCAAGGTCCCGGACGACTACACCCGCAAGCAGACGATGGCGAACTGCGAGCGCTACATCACCCCGGCGCTCAAGGAAATGGAGCACAAGGTCCTCGGCTCCGAGGAACGCTCGAAGCAACTCGAGACCGAGCTTTTTCTCGATCTCCGCAAGCAGGTCGTCACCCACCTCGACGCCCTCCAGCGGACCGCCGCCGCCATTGCCGAGATCGACGTACTCTGCGTCCTGGCAGAAAGCGCGCAGCTCCACCGCCATTGCCGCCCGCAGTTGGAAAACTCCAGCCGCCTGGAAATCATCAACGGCCGACACCCGGTGCTCGACCGTACCCTCACCGGCGAAAAGTTCGTCCCGAACGACACCGCCATGGACCCGGCCACCTCGCGGCTCCAGATTCTAACAGGTCCAAACATGGCGGGTAAATCGACTTATCTCCGCCAGGTCGCGCTGATCACCATCATGGCCCAGATCGGCGCCTACGTTCCGGCGGAAAGCGCGATCATCGGCCTGGTGGATCGCGTCTTTTGTCGTGTCGGCGCCTCCGACGATCTCTCTCGCGGACAGTCCACCTTCATGGTCGAGATGAACGAGACCGCCCTCATCTTGAACCACGCCACCGAGCGCTCGCTGGTCATCCTCGATGAAATCGGTCGCGGCACCGCCACCTTCGACGGTCTCTCGATCGCCTGGGCCGTGGCCGAGCACCTGCACGACGAGACCCGCTGCCGCACGCTCTTCGCCACGCACTACCACGAGCTGACCGACCTCCAGGCCACGCGCCCGGGAGTCGCCAACTTCAACGTGGCGGTTCG